>CATIQX010000198.1 GCA_949531795.1 Cryomorphaceae bacterium
ACAAAACTATTTATAAGCTGAATGATTGTATAATTTAAGTAAAGTTGCTCCAAAACAAACTACTTTAGCCTAAACCTCAAATAAGTAATTGGCAAACCTTTGTTTAAATAAATTTGTTCATAATGGGTTTTTATTTCCATATGTTCTCTTTTAACCGGTGAGCCATACAAATCATGTGTACTATCCTCCAGAGCATGATTTTGTCCTGCAATAATCCCTAAGGTAAAACCATGTAAAAATTGGCTGTCTGTCTTCAAATGTATAAGACCTTCTTTCTTTATAATTTTATTATACCTTTTGAGAAAATCAGGATGAGTTAATCGTTTTCCTTCCTTTCTTTTTTTTAACTGTGGATCAGGAAAAGTAATCCAAATTTCATCCACTTCTTCTTCTGCGAAACAAGCTTCTATCCAATCAATGCGTATGCGTAAGAAGCCTACGTTATTCAATCCTTTATTCAAAGCATTAGTTGCCCCTTGCCAAATTCTAGCTCCCTTTATATCTACTCCTAAAAAATTTTTATCAGGAAATTTTTCAGCTAGCCCAACACTGTATTCACCCATCCCACACCCCAACTCCAAAACTAAAGGGTTTTGGTTTTTAAAGAAATCTTTTCTCCAATTTCCCTTCATTGAATATCCCTGCTCTAACACATTCAAGTCAGGCTGATGAACATGGGGATACTCCTCGGTCTGAGCAAACTTTTTTAACTTATTTTTCGCCAAAATTTTAATTTTGCTACAAAAATACTTTGTTTTAAGTATTTTCGGCATGTGAAACCAAAAAAACGAATTTTAGTTGCACCACTAGATTGGGGGATAGGACATGCTACTAGATGTATTCCTATTATAAAGACCTTGATTAGTAGTGATTTTGAAGTAATACTAGCAGCTGACTCGCGTCCATTACATTTATTAAGTGATGAATTTCCACAATTAGAAATGATTCGACTTGAAGGTTACAACATAAAATACCCAAAGTATTTACCTATGAGTATTAGTATGATTTTTCAAATTCCTAAACTATTATGGAATATAAAAAAGGAAAATACTGCCATTAAAGAAATTATTAAGGAGTTTAGAATTGATGGTATAATTTCTGACAATCGTTTTGGTCTATATTCGGAACAAGTGCCTTGTGTTTTTATTACGCATCAGTTAGAAATAAAAACACCTTATTTTACTGAAAGTATATGTAGTTTCAATTACAAATACATTAATAAATATACCGCGTGCTGGGTAATGGATGATCAAAAAATTAATTTGGCTGGCAACTTATCTAAGCCTACCACCCTGCCAAATAACACACATTATATAGGTATCCTCTCTCGTTTTGAAAAACAAGAAATAATGAAAAAATATGATTTTCTTGCAATTGTTTCAGGGCCAGAACCTCAAAGAACTATTTTAGAAAATGGTCTTGTAAAATCCTTACAAAACAGAACAGAAAAGTCCTTAATTGTTTTAGGAAAACCAGAAATCAACACAATTAATCAAATAGGTAACTTAACAATAAAATCTCACTTAAATGCAAAAGATTTAAATACAGCCATTAGTCAGTCCGAACTCATTATTTGTAGATCAGGTTATTCTACAATTATGGATTTAGCAAAACTAGGCAAAAAAGCAATATTTATTCCAACTCCAGGTCAAACAGAACAAGAATATCTAGCTGATAATTTCAAAGATTTAGGAATTTGCTATACTCAAAAGCAAAGTCAGTTTAATTTTAAAATAGCATTAGAAAAAAGTAAAAATTATACAGGATTTAATGCTAAAATAAATTCAAAAACTGATTGGACTTCATTATTTGCTCTTTTTAAGCGTGAATGAGAAATTGGACCCTTCACCAACAGTACTTCTTATATTTAAAGTCTGCTGATGCGATTCTATAATGTGCTTTACAATAGATAATCCTAAACCTGTACCTCCTTTTTCTCTTGACCGACTATCGTCTACTCTATAAAATCGTTCGCATAAGCGGGCTAAATTCGGCTCTTCAATTCCTATTCCATCATCAGAAATCTCAACCAGGACTACATCATTCATATCAAAGAAATGTACTTTTGTTAATCCATTTTGATTTCCATATTTTATTGAATTAACCAAAATATTAGTAAGGACCTGACTAATTTTTTGCTCATCAGCCTGCACCAAAATTGACTTATATTGCTTATCAAAAACAATACTTATAGCATTCTTTCTTGCTTTATCCTCCAAAGCATCCATTACAGAACTACATACAGCTACAATGTCAAATTGTCTAAATTTAATTTCCTCTACATTAGTTTCTAAATGAGAAATGCTTTCTAAATCCTCAACTATTGAAATCATACGCTCCACTCTTTTTTGCGTGCGTAACAAATATTTTCTATTTATTTCTTTATCCTCCAAAGCACCCTCTAATAAAGTAAGAATATATCCTTGAATATTGAAGATTGGAGTTTTTAATTCGTGAGAAACATTTCCTAAAAAATCTCGTCTAAATTGTTCTGTATCTTTTAAGTGTTCTATCTCAGCACTTCTTTCACTCAGCCACTTCTTAACATCCTCCTCTGACGTTTCCAAGTCAAAAGAATTAGTAATATCTAACTTTTGATTATGAATTGTTCTATACAAGATCTCTATACGCTTTTGAATGTATTTACTTATCAGGAAATACGAAAATAAAGTGATACAAATAAAAAATAATATCAAATTAATACCCATTGTTTCAAAGTCAAAAATAACCACAAAAATGGATGTAAACACGGAAATCAATATACTTATAGTATAAGAGCTTTTTAATTTCATCATTCACTTAAGCGGTAACCCACTCCTTTAATAGTTTCAATAAAATCATCACCAAGTTTCTCTCGCAATTTACGAATGTGTACATCTATTGTTCTGTCACCAATTACTAAATTAGCTCCCCAGACACTTTCCATTATTTTATCACGAGTAAATACTTTACCTATCTCAGAAAATAATAATTGCAAAAGTTCAAATTCTTTTCTAGCAAACTTAATTTCCACACCATTTTTTATTACTTTGTATTTATTGGCGTCAATAAAGACTCCATTAAAAAAAATTATTTCCTGAGCTGATACAACCTCTAATCTTCTCAAAAGTGATTTAATTTTACTCAATAAAATTTTTGGCTTAACAGGTTTTGTAATATAATCATCTGCCCCTGCTTCCAAACCCGCAATCTGAGAATAATCCTCTCCCCTTGCAGTTAAAAAAGTAATAATTGTTTTACTTAGTTCTGGGATTTCTCTGATTTTT
The DNA here is from genome assembly GCA_949531795.1 of Cryomorphaceae bacterium. Lineage (GTDB taxonomy): Bacteria > Bacteroidota > Bacteroidia > Flavobacteriales > BACL11 > UWMA-0277. Next base: position 3,267 of record CATIQX010000198.1, read on the forward strand.
TCACAAGCCTCTATCCCATCCATGTTGGGCATCATCACATCCATAACAATTAGGTGCGGTTTAGATTGTATTGCCTGCTTAATTGCCTGTACTCCATCACTAGCAGTACTCACCTCATAACCTTCTTTTTTTAGATTATATCTTACAATTTCTAAAATATCTGGCTCGTCATCAACTAATAATATGCGATAGTTCATTAAAAAATTTTTGACAAATTTAAACTTATTTTGTATCTTCTGACCGACTTAACAAATTCTTAACATTCTCTTAACATCTCATCACTTTGCTTGAACTACTTTTGCAATAAATTAATTAAACAGATTAAAAATGGGATTTGGAATTTTTGAATTATTTAAACTAGTAGGAGCACTTGGTTTTTTCATTTACGGAATGAAAGTGATGAGTGATGGAATACAAAAGGTTGCTGGGAGCAAAATGAGGAGCATTTTAAGTAAAATGACCTCCAATCGCTTCTTAGGTGTTGCAACAGGATTTATGATTACTGCACTTTTACAATCATCATCAGCAACTACAGTAATGATCGTAAGTTTTGTGAATGCTGGCTTGCTTACTTTGGTAGAATCAATTGGCGTAATAATGGGAGCTAATGTAGGAACCACTATTACAGCTTGGTTAATTTCTTTACTAGGATTTAAAGTGAAAATTTCAGCTATTGCCTTACCAATCATCGCAATTGGTTTCCCAATGATGTTTTCATCAAAATCAAGCATAAAATCATGGGCAGAGGTATTAATTGGTTTTGCTTTATTATTTATGGGGCTAGACGAATTAAAGCATGCAGTACCTAACCTAAAGGAAAACCCGGAGTTTTTAGGTTTCCTTGCAAGTTATGCTGATATGGGGATATTCTCTACTTTACTGTTTATCGGTGTTGGTACCATTTTAACTTTAGTGGTTCAATCCTCATCAGCTGCAATGGCTTTAACTCTAGTAATGTGCTATGAAGGATACATTCCTTTTGAACTAGCAGCAGCCATGGTACTGGGTGAAAATATAGGAACAACTATTACCGCTAACCTTGCTGCTATGGTTGGAAATGTACACGCTAAAAGAGCTGCAAGAGCGCACCTCATATTTAATGTTTTTGGAGTAGTTTGGATGTTATTTGCTTTCCAAATATTCATAACAAACATTGACACCTACATGATTAATAATATGGGTCTTTCTCCACTAAACTTTGACATGGAAAATCCAGTTGCTATTCCTTTAGGGCTTTCTATTTTCCACACTACATTCAACATATTAAATATGTTGTTCCTAGTAGGTTTTGTCCCTTTAATAAGTAGAATTGTAATTAAAATGCAGCCTTCAAAAGGAGAAATGGATGAAGAATTTCACTTAGAACATATTGGAGGAGGTCTTATGCAGACTGGAGAACTTTCAGTACTAGAAGCAAACAAAGAAGTCACTAAGTTTGGAAATATCACAACTAGATTGTTTGATATGATTCCTGAATTACTAAAAGAAACTGACATCAAGAAATTCAATAACCTAATGGCACGTATACGCAAGTATGAAGACATAACAGATAGAATGGAAGTGGAGATTGCTGATTATTTAGCAAAAGCATCACAAGTAGAAATAAGTGATTCTGCATCTGTAAAAGTGAGATCTATGATTTCAATGATTAACGATATGGAGCGTATTGGTGACATCTGCTATCAGTTATCAATTACAATTGAAAGGAAGAGAGAACAAAAAGCCTATTTCACACCAGAGCTAAGAACAAGCCTTGAGGAAATGATTAGTGAAGTACAAAAAGCTATGATAATCATGAATAAAAATTTGAATTCCAGTTACTCTCAAGTTTTAATAACTGATGCTGATGAAGCAGAACTAGCCATTAATAAAATGAGGAATAAGCTAAGAAAAAAATACTTACAAAATATTGAAAAAGGAGAGGGCAAAATCCAAACAGGTATGATTTACAATAACCTCATCCATTCATTAGAAAAAGTGGGAGATCATGTTTATAATATTTCTGAAGCTATCACAGGAAAATAAAAATAAAAAATGAACAAAATAATTATAACACTAGTAACAATATTGCTAAGCATGGTATTTGTAAATGCACAAACCAATGACAAAGAAGTGAAATTTGGAGGAAGGATCATGTATGACATGGCTGCTTGGGGAGCTGAAGAATTTAACTATACTGGGTCAGAATTCAGGCGAGTAAGACTTTACAGTTCAGGAGAAATGTATGGAACAGTGAAATATAAACTACAATTAGATTTTTCTGGAGGAGAAATTTCCTTTAAAGATGTATGGATAGAGCTAAATAAGTTACCTATTCAAGGAAGCCTAAGAATAGGTCACTTTAAAGAACCTTTAAGATTAGAGGCTTTAACATCCAGTAAGTATATTACCTTCATGGAGAGAGGATTACCCATTGCAATGAGTCCTGAAAGAAATACAGGAGCAATGTATCACACAAATATTGGTAAAAAATTATCCTTTCAATCAGGAGTTTTTAGAAAAAGTGATGATTTTGGAAATGATAAAACTGCAAATAATAATATAAGCATTACTTCAAGAGCTACTTTTTTAGCTATCAATGATGGAAATAGATTATTACATTTAGGAATTGCTCATAGTAAAAGAAAAAATAACAACAAAACATATAGTTTTTCATCAAGAGCAGAGAATCATCTTGGAAATAAATTAATATCTGTTAATAAAGAACAAGTTAATCATGTAAATATCTTCTCTAGTGAGATATCATATGTAAACGGTCCTATCTCATTACAGGCGGAGGCGCTACAAACAACCATTAATGCAATTCCTGAAATAGAAAGAAGCTTTATTATTAATCATGAAATTGTGTCATATTATGGACAAGTTTCATATTTCATAACAGGAGAAAATAGATCATATAAAAGTTCATTGGCAGGATTTGGTAAGGTAAATCCAAAGAATAATTATGGTGAAAATGGTTGGGGAGCATTTGAAATAGCAGCAAGATTTTCAGCAATTGACACGCAGAAAAATGGCTCATTAAAAGACATAACTATAGGCTTGAATTGGTATTTGAATTCAAATACAAGAGTTATGTTCAATTACATAAAAGGAGAGATGGCGAATGAATTAGGGGGAATTACTTTAGAAAACTCTATAATGATGAGAGTTCAATTAGACTTTTAAAACACCAACGTAGAACATATGATTGAATATTATTTTGACTGTCCACATTGCTGGGAAAATCAATTAAAATTGATTGACCCATCTGTTGAGACACAAAGCTTCATCGAAGACTGTGAAGTTTGCTGTAACCCTCTTGAATTTGACCTTATTGTTTTAGAAAATTGCGTAGAGTCATTTTCGGTAATTCAAATAGATCAATAACACACGTTGAGAAAGATGATTCACTAAATTCCTTAAAGTGTAACTAAATAGTTATTATTTAACCGTTACATTAATTGTTTTGCTCATTTTTTCACCATAAGACTGATGAAATCCATCTGCAAACTGCAGTG
>CATIQX010000199.1 GCA_949531795.1 Cryomorphaceae bacterium
AAAAAAAAGGAAACTTTTAAATGAAATATAAATTACTATCAATTGCTTTTTTGTCCCTCTTTACTTCATTCAATCTGTCAGCTGAAGGTAAATGGAAAGAAATACCTAATGAATATTGGTCCTGTTACGCTGAGAGACCTACCTTTACGATATCTCCTGGTGGCAAATATTTAGCAATAAGAAGGTCTCCAAAAGATAATGTTTGTGATATCGAGCCAGATAAGAAAAAGCGCATTGAAGATGGGACTCTTGATAGTAGCTTAACTTTTATAAATTTGGATACTATGGAGCCCATGCTTATAAGTAATGGAAAACCAGGAAAAGGTATTCAGTGGATGTCGTGGCTGACAGATGATAGATATCTTTTTTCCCCTAAACCTAAAAAAACTGGAAGCAATGCTAAAGGATATGGAAAAGTTTATGCTGTCAATGTGGATGGTTCACAAAGAACTGATATGTCAAAAAATATTAAATTTGGTAGTATGGGCATGCAGACTTCAAATATTACTAATAGACTTGCTGATGACCCAAGAAATGCTCTCGGAAGGTCAAATCTTAGAAGAGCAATGGTTCGTGATTATGTAAAAATTGATCTTTACACTGGGAAAACCAAAAAATTAGCCAATGGCTTTAATCCTAAGGATGTAAAAAAGCATAGAGTTAGAACGGAATTAATAGATAAAGATGGCTATCCTCAAGCAATATGGGTAGATGAAGGAATAGACAGAGTTATTTATGACTATAGTAGAGACTCTGGTTTATGGAATGAGCATGTTAGATTTAAGTGTCATGAACCTTTTTTCTATCCATTGGGCATAAGTGAAGATACTGGCGAGTGGCTTGTAACTGGATCTAAATTTTCTTCTGAGGGAAGACTCGTAGAGGAAAATGATACAAATGCTATTTATTTGTACAATCCAAAAACTAGAGAATTTAGTGAAAAGATGTACCAAGACCCAAGATATGATATTGGAGGCTATACCGGGGCTTGCAGAGATGCAACTGGTGGAGCCAGAGTTGATAGTGATACAAGAAAACTTACTTCTATAAATTGGACATCTGATAAACCTGAAAGAATAGTTTTTGATGAAAAGCTTAAACAATTATACGCATCTCTTGAGGCTACTTTTCCAGATGAATGGGTTCAAATTGTAACAAGTGATACAGAAAAAACTAAAATGGTATTTGCTGTTTATAGCTCTACCAATCCTGGTGATTATTATTATTACGATACTTTAGCTGGATCACTAATTCCTTTGTTTAGTAATAGTCCTTGGATAGATAGGGATCTAATGTCACCTAAAATACCTTTTACTTATAAAGCTAGAGATGGTTTAGAAATTCCTGCTTACCTAACACTGACGAAGAAAAAAACAAAACATAAATACATGATCATGCTTCCCCATGGAGGTCCTAATGTTAAGCAAGGTGTGGGTTTTGATCATTGGGTACAATTTTTTGCAAACAAAGGATATAACGTTATTCAAATGGATTATCGAGGCTCAACAGGTCTTGGAACAAGTCATTACGTCGCA
>CATIQX010000200.1 GCA_949531795.1 Cryomorphaceae bacterium
CCTTTATATAATGCTAATGCATCAGCAACATCACCATTTGCCTCATGGATCATAGCTTGCTTAAACATATACCTTGGTGAAGTAAACTCATTAATATATTTTCCTGAAGCATCTTCATAATATGAAAGTGCATTGTCTGAGTCAGCTAGTTGCATGTAAGCATCACCAATACAACCTAAAGCTAAAGCTGAAAGCACTACATCTTCAGATGAAAAATCACCTAAATACTCAATAGCATTTTCAAAATCACCTGTGTTTAGATAAGCTAATCCTGCATAATAGTTCGCCAAAGATCCTGCTTTAGTAGAACTGTATTCGTCAGCAATATCAAGAAAACCTAAATATTGACCATCACCTTTTAATGATAAATTAAAAGAATCTTTCTGAAAATAAAGTTCAGCCATAAACATATCAGCTTGCGCTTCCTTTTCCAATGGAGCAATGTAAAGATTTTGGTAACCTATAAATAGTGCTATAATTAGTACTACAGAGCCTACTATTGAAATAAGGTTTTTCTGGTTATCCTCAATGTATTGTTCTGTTTTTGAAAGTGTTTCTTCAATTTGAGCAAATTGATCTTCTGTTTTATTGTTTTTCTTAGCCATTTAATCTTATTTTTGGAGCGCAAATATAAGATTTTTGAATTGCCAAGCAATCACGAACTCTATAAAAATTAATTTACGAGCAAAGAACTTAACTCTAAAACAAATTCAAAGCCATTGCATTTAAAAAACCTACAGATAAATCAGTTTAAAAACCACACTCAAAGTAGTTTTTCTTTTACCGAACAAGTGAATTGTTTTGTAGGAGATAATGGTGCAGGAAAGACAAATATATTGGATGCTATTCATTATTTATCACAATCAAAAAGCTATTTTAACCACATTGACGCCCAGAATATTCAATTCAAAATGGACTACTTTATGATAAAGGGCAATTTCACTAAAAAGGAAACAACCGATGAAATTCAATGTAACTTAAAGGAAGGAGAAGGGAAGGTACTTAAGAAGAATCAGAAAAAATATAAGCGTTTTTCAGAACATATTGGGCAGTTTCCCGCCGTTATAATATCGCCAACTGACAGTAATCTAATATTGGAAGGGAGTGACGTAAGGCGTAAATATTTGGACAGCAGTATTGCACAATACAAGCAGAGCTACCTTAAAACGCTTATCAATTACAATAAAGCACTAAAGCAAAGAAATGCTTTACTAAAACAATTTTCTGAAAAAGGATATTTTGATGAATTATCCCTTGAAACATATGACAATCAACTAATCCAGTTAGGTACATTGATTCATAGTGAGAGAACCAGTTTTTTAAAGGAACTTACTCCTGTTTTCAATAGATATTATGCTGAAATTTCAGGAAGTAAAGAAGATGTTAATCTTGTATACAACTCACAATTAAATGAAGCTAATTTTAAGGATTTAGTAAATGCTTCACAAGTAAAAGATAGAGCTAGTAATTATACCCAAGTAGGAACTCATAAAGATGATATTCTATTTGAGATGAACAATCATCCTATAAAGAAGATTGGCTCACAAGGACAACAAAAATCATTTTTAATTGCCTTAAAACTTGCACAATTTGAGTTTATTAAAAATCAAATTGGGTTTAATCCCATTCTTTTGTTGGACGATATATTTGACAAGTTAGATGATAACAGAGTATTAAAATTAATTAGCTTTGTAAATAAAGGAGTTTTTGGGCAGGTTTTTATTACCGACACCCATGCCCAACGGAGTGAGGAAATTTTAACAAAAGCCAATATCCCTTACAGTATTTTTAAAATTGAAAATGGATCCACAACATAATGAGAGGCAAAAACACACATAATGTTGGTGACATCATAAGGAAACTAATGAAAAACCCAAAGCTATCAGTAAAGCTCGACGAACTAGATGCTTTGGCAATTTGGGATGACATAATGGGGGAGGCTTTAATAAAATATATTATTGACAGAAAAATATACAAGAGCATATTGTATGTAAAACTAAAGTCAGCACCCATGCGGAATGAATTAAGTTACAAAAAAACAGAACTTTTACAACAAATAAACAAGCGATTAGGAAAACCATTCTTAAAAGATATTGTCTTAAAATAAACTTATACGATTCACTTACAATGAAACTTAAACCTATAAAAACTACTGACGAGCTTGCTTTCTATGCTTTAGAAACTGATAAATTGGACACTATTTCTCTTTTTGAAGGAAGTGTGCCTGCAGGATTCCCTTCACCTGCTGATGAGGCAATGGATTTGGATTTGAATCTGCATGATCATTTGGTAAGAAACCCTAGCCACACTTTTTGTGTAAAGGCAATAGGAGAGAGCATGAAAGATGCTGGCATACAAAGTGGAGATGTTATGCTAGTAGATAGGGCTATTGAACCTGAAAACAGAAGTATAGTATTGGCAGTTATTGATAATGAGTTTACTGTAAAACGAGTAAATGTTTCTGATAAGAAATTATACCTAATGCCTGAGAATGAAAATTTTACACCTATTGAAATTACAGAGGATATGGACTTTAAGGTTTGGGGAGTAGTTACCTATGTAATTCATAAAGTTTAAATGAATATTACTAGTTTCTAGA
>CATIQX010000201.1 GCA_949531795.1 Cryomorphaceae bacterium
ACTAAAACTTCATGCCTATGATCTACAAAATAACCAATCAATTCTTTTAAATTTAACATCTGAGGCCTACCCTTTACAAGCGCAATGTTATTTACTGAAAATGAAGACTGTAGAGATGTATACTTATACAATTTGTTTAATACAATATTAGGAATTGCGTCACGCTTTAAATCATAAACAATACGCATCCCATTTCTATCCGACTCGTCTCTTATGTCAGCAATTCCATCTATCTTTTTAGAATTTACTAAATCAGCAGTTTGCTTAATCATATTAGCCTTATTCACCATGTAAGGAATCTCATCAACAATTATCTGCTCTCTTGTTCCTGATTCGTCAAAACGAACTTTAGCTCTTATTACAATACGTCCTCTACCAGTTTCAAAAGCAGAACGAACACCATCATATCCATAAATTGTTCCTCCAGTTGGAAAGTCAGGAGCCTTTACATACTCCATTAAGTCAGCAATTTCTAAATCACCTCTCTTTTCAATATAAGCAAGAGTTCCATTTACAATCTCAGTAATGTTATGTGGTGGCATATTAGTCGCCATACCTACAGCAATACCTGTTGCTCCATTTAAAAGCAATGCTGGTAATCTTGCTGGTAAAACTGATGGCTCTTTAAGTGTATCATCAAAATTTAAGTTCCAATCAATTGTTTCTTTATCTATATCCAACAACATGTCTTCAGCTGTTTTACGCATTCTAGCCTCAGTATAACGCATTGCAGCAGGGTTATCTCCATCAACAGAACCAAAATTCCCTTGACCGTCAACCAACATATACCGTAAACTCCAAGGCTGAGCCATACGAACCATAGCATCATAAACTGAAGTATCACCATGGGGATGAAACTTACCTAAAACCTCCCCAACAATTCTTGCTGATTTCTTGTAAGCAGTATTAGATTTTATGCCCAATTCATGCATTCCAAACAAAACTCTCCTATGCACCGGCTTTAATCCATCTCTAACATCTGGCAAAGCTCTTGATACAATAACTGACATTGAATAATCAATGTACTTTGATTTCATCTCCTCTTCAATATTAATAGGAATAATTTTTTCACCTAATGACATATTTTTTATCTTTTTTCGTTAAGGTAACAAATAAAAGAAATTTGCGTATTTATTATAGTAAAACGCTTAGTTTTTACCTTATAAGTTATGAACAATTTTTGTTAAAAAAAATGAGGTAATACTATTGTAGAGTATAGGTTTTTAGTAAGTATCTTGCAGCAGATTTTAGATTAAATTAAAACAATAAGTTATGAATACAGGATTTTCAAGCAGAATGAAGGATGTTTTCACCTATGTAAGAGAAGAAGTAATCAGATTAGGAGACGAAAGCATAGGAGTTGAGCATTTATTTTTAGGAATATTGCGAGAAGGTGGTGGTACTGCTATAAACACATTAAAAGGTTTAGGAATAGATCCTAGAGATTTGCGCGTAATTATTGAAAGCAATATTACCAAAAGAGAAAGCAGAGCTAGTATTGATAAGGATAACATCGATTTTAAGAAACAAACAGAACGCATTCTTAAAAAATCAATAATGGAACGCAAAAACTTAGGCGAGGAAGAAATAAAAACAATTCATGTGCTATTAGCTATATTACTCGATAAAAGCAATATTGTCACCATATCCTTCAAACACTTACATCTTAATTATGAAATTATTTTAGAAGAATATGATACAAACAATATTGATATTAGTTCAAAACATAATGAATCTTTTGGTGAAGATGATGACAATGAAGAAAATGATGATGTTTTTGGTTCATCAAAATCTGAAAAGCCAAAATCAAATACTAAAAGCCTAACTCCTGTTTTAGATAATTTTGGAAGAGATCTAACAAAATATGCTAGTGAGGGAAGGTTAGATCCTGTTGTAGGAAGACACAAAGAAATTGAAAGAGTATCCCAAATCCTCAGCAGAAGAAAAAAAAATAATCCAATTTTAGTTGGAGAACCAGGCGTGGGTAAATCAGCTATTGCTGAAGGCTTAGCACTTAGAATAGTAGAAAGAAAAGTCTCAAGAGTTTTATTCAACAAGAGAATTGTAATGCTTGACTTAGCGGCATTAGTTGCAGGCACAAAGTACAGAGGACAATTTGAAGAAAGAATGAAGGGAATTATTAGCGAATTAGAAAAGAATCATGATATCATCCTATTCATTGATGAAATACATACTTTAGTTGGCGCTGGAGGCGCATCGGGCTCGTTAGATGCTTCAAATATGTTTAAACCTGCCTTAGCCAAAGGAGAACTACAATGTATCGGTGCAACGACTCTAGATGAATACCGTCAACATATCGAAAAAGATGGTGCATTAGAAAGAAGATTTCAAAAGGTAATAGTAGAACCTACTTCAATTGACGAAACAATAGAAATACTCACAAACATAAAGTTTAAATATGAAGAACATCATAATGTAAGTTACACTGCTGAAGCAATAAAAGCTTGTGTTATTCTAACTGATAGATACATGAATGATCGATTCTTACCAGATAAAGCTATTGATGCACTAGACGAAGCAGGATCAAGAGTTCACATAACAAATATTAAAGTTCCAGAAAATATTACAAACTTAGAATCTAATTTAGATGAGATTACTGTTCAGAAAAAAGGTGCTATCAAAAAGCAGAAGTTTGAAATAGCAGCTGAATTGAGAGATAATGAAAAGAAAATTATCGCTCAACTTGAACACGCTAAAGATATATGGGAAAAGGAATTAAAAGCACATAAAGAAACTGTCTCAGAAGAAAATGTAGCAGATGTTGTTTCAATAATGACAGGCATTCCAGTAAATAGAATTGCATCACAAGAAAGAAAGAAGCTTTCATTAATGACTGAAAGTATTAAAGCCAAAATTATTGGACAAGATGAAGCAGTTGAAAAAGTTGTAAAAGCTATTCGAAGAAATAGAGTTGGACTAAAGGATCCTAGCAAACCAATTGGCTCATTTATTTTTCTAGGGCCAACAGGAGTAGGTAAAACACAACTTACTAAAACTTTGTCAGAAGAAATGTTTGATTCACAAGAATCACTTATTCGACTAGACATGAGTGAATACATGGAGAAATTTGCTGTGAGTAGATTAATTGGAGCTCCTCCAGGATATGTAGGATATGAAGAAGGTGGTCAACTTACTGAAAAAATAAGAAGAAAGCCCTACTCCGTTATATTGCTTGATGAAATCGAAAAAGCACACCCTGATATATTTAATATTTTATTGCAAGCATTAGATGATGGGCAAATGACTGATAGCTTAGGCAGAAAAATTAGTTTTAAGAATACTATTATTATCATGACTTCAAATATTGGAGCTCGTCAATTAAAAGACTTCGGACAAGGTATAGGTTTTAATACTACAGCAAAAATTAATAATTCTGACTCACACTCAAAGAGTGTAATTGAAAAAGCATTAAAAAGAGCTTTTGCTCCAGAATTTTTAAATAGAATTGATGATGTAATTGTATTTAATAGTTTAGAGAAAAAAGATATTGATAAGATTATAGATATTGAAATGAATAGCTTGTTAAAACGTATAGACACTTTAGGATATACCGTTAAAATATCAGAAGATGCTAAAGATTTTATTGCTGAAAAAGGATTTGATTCTAAATTTGGTGCCAGACCTTTAAAACGAGCTATTC
>CATIQX010000202.1 GCA_949531795.1 Cryomorphaceae bacterium
ATCGTTTTTCTAATTTAGTATATGCTACTGAAAATATTGCTGACTTAGAGTGTTTCTTAAATGAAAACGGTTGGGATGGTAAGCATTATAAAACAGGTAATGATTTACCTATGGGTACCCATATTTACGAAGTGTATTTCCAAGATTTTGAAGGCTGGAAGCATCAAGATAAAGGCCCTATTTTTATCATACGTTAACTTTAATATATATTTATACAAAAAATTATTACTATGAAACCTTTTATATTTTTTCTTTTTTTACCCATTTTTTCCTTTGGACAATACTTAAACCCAAGTGATACTTATATTCTTAGTAGTGGTCCTTCTGAAGGCTATGATAGACCAAGAGTAGTAATAACGGCTAATAATAGTCCTTTTGTTATTTGGTCAAAACCATCTACACCGAAAGCAATTAAAGCTAGAAAATGGAATGGAAACTCTTTTGATAGTACTTTTAATTTGGTAAATTCTGATTTAATGCCAACTGGTTTTATAGGTCCTGAAATTGCAGCAAATGGAGATACTGTTTATCTTATTTTTGAATCCTTATTACATAATAATCATGTTATTTATTTAAAGCGTTCTTTGGATGGTGGCATTACTTTTTCTGATACAATCAGAGTTTCGGATAATTCAAATACACACAAATTTGCAATGCCAAATATATCTGTTCGTGAGGACGGAAATCCTGTTGTTTCTTACATGGAGTGTTTGCCAAACTGGACAGATTGGAAACAAGTAGTAAAAACTTCCTTTAATTTTGGGATGAGTTTTTCCTCTGCAACAGATGTAAGTGCTTTAGCTCCTGGTGAACCTTGTGATTGTTGTCAGTCTACTTTGGTTACTAATGGCAATAATGTGTATTTGTTATTTAGAAATGATGATAATAATGTTAGAAATACTTATATCGCAAAATCAACTGATGATGGTTTAACTTTTTCGGATACTCAGGATTTAGATGATATAAATTGGGTGTTAAATGCTTGCCCTACTTCCTCGCCAGTTGGTGCAGTAATCGGAGATAGTATTATGGTTGTAAGGCGTAATGGAGGTTCTGGTGTAAATGAGCTGTATAAGTCTAATGTTAATAAAGATGATTTACAAAAATCTTATTTTTCACAAGTAGAATCATCAGGAAGTAATTTGCAAGATCAACCGAAAATAGCTACAGATTTATTTCATTTTGTAAGTGTTTGGGAGGAAAATAGAAATGGAAACAAGGATTGTTTTTATAGTGTAATTGGTAGTGATGGTAAAAGTTTGCATAATGGTATAATTTCAGATACAAATACTTTTGGACATAAAATAGAGCCTGACATCACTTATGGAGGCCCTTATGCAGGGGATTTTTCTGTTGTTTATACGGCATCTACTCAGAAGGAAGTGCACTTTTTGTATGGGCCATTATTATATGTAGTAGCTGATATTAATGAAGCTTCTGATTCAAATGATAAAAAACTACTTAAATCAGTAAATTTTCTAGGTAAAAATGTAATTCCCTTTAGTAATAAGCCTTTCATTAATATTTATAATGATGGATCTGTGGAAAGAAAAATAGTTGTAGAATAATTTTTTCTAATGATTGTAACTAGTAAAGCTTTATAAAATAGATGTTATTTCAATTGATCTATTTTCTTTTCTAAAGAATCAAGTTTTTTTAAAATTTCTTCTTCTTTTGATAGTATTTCTTTCTCTTTTTCAATTATCTCAGATTGATTTCTTTCTTGTTTCTTTTCCTTATTATATTTTGTGAGCTCAGAAGATACAATTCCAGTTGGAACAGCAATAATAGCATAACCAAGCAACATGATAAATACGGCTACTGTTTTACCTAGAGTTGTTAGAGGTACTACATCTCCATATCCAACTGTAGTTAGAGTAACTACTGCCCAATAAATAGATTTAGGAATATTGTCAAATCCATTTTGTTGGCCTTCAATTATATACATAAGAGTTCCTAGAATTATAACAACTAATGAAACAGATAGAATAAAAACTATTATTTTAGGCCTAGAGGACCTTAATGCTATTTGCATTGTATGTCCACTTCTAAGATAAGGTGATAGTTTAAATATTCTAAATATACGAATTAACCTGAGTACACGAATATCAATTAAGTATCCAATAGGAGCGTAGAATATTATTAAATAAGTAGGGATAATAGACAGTAAATCTATGATTCCCATGAATGATAAAGTATATTTTTTCTTATCTGTTGAGCAGTATAAGCGTAGTATATATTCCACGGTAAATAATAAAGTAAAAAACCACTCGGCTATTAAAAGCAGTCTCCCATAATGTTTGTGTATTTCTTTGTCACTGTCTAGCATTACAGCTATCACTGATATAAGAATTGCCACTAGTAAAATAACATCAAACCTTTTGCCAGCTTTAGTTCTGTAACCAAAAATAATTTCTCTAAGCTTTTGCTTGTTCATGATTTTTATTTATTGCGGGTAAAATTATATTTTTTTTTAACAACATAGATTAATTAGCAATAATTAAATAATGTTAGCAATATTTTTGTCTTATTTTCTTATATTTTATTAAGTTTTTATTATTATTATTATTTTTTAAATAAAAATAAATTTTTGAGTAAAAATTTTCAAGTATTTCGATCATCAGCTGGTAGTGGGAAAACCTACACTCTTTCCCTAAGTTTTATAGCTTTAGCATTGCAGGGAGGACGTTTTGGTTATGCTGATTATTACAGAAAAATCTTAGCCATTACTTTTACCAACAAGGCAGCAGCTGAGATGAAAGAGAGGGTACTAGAATATTTGGATACTTTGTCTAAACAAGAGGATAAAGATGGAATATTGGATTGGTTGCTAGAAAAAACTGATTTAAAGAAAGAAGAGATTTTTAAAAGAGCAGCTGTTGTTCATGAGCATATTTTGCACCATTATGCTGATTTAGGGATTTCAACCATTGATAAGTTTACCTATAAAATTGTTAGGACTTTTGCTTCCGATTTAGGTTTGGCGCATAATTTTGATTTGGAAATGGATTCCTATAAAATAATTCAACCTGTAGTGGCTTTACTTTTAGGTAAAATGTCTGATAGTGGAGGTGATTTGTCTAATGCACTAGTAAACTTTGCAATGCAAAAAGCAGAGGATGGTAAAAGCACAAATATTGAGCGAGACTTGGAAGAGTTTTCTAAGCAATTGTTTAAAGAAGAAGTTGCTGCATTTACTGATGGGAAAATACTTACGGTTAAGCAATGTATGCAAGTGAAAAAGGACTTGCAATTAGATAAAGAAAGAATAACAATTGCAGTGG
>CATIQX010000203.1 GCA_949531795.1 Cryomorphaceae bacterium
ACGATTTATAATGATAGAGAATATTTTATTTTTATTAAAAGATACAGACTGCAAGGCGGACATTGTACAATTAGCAAAGGGGAAAAACAAGTTTCCAAATAGTTTCAGAGAATTAATTAAAAGGCAAAAACAAAAAATGCAATGGAAAAAATAATAATTGATTTAGAAGCTAAAACAGACAAGGCAGTAAAGGGCGTTGAAGAACTCAAAAAAACTATTGAAGACTTAACTGAAGCAAATAAAAAAGCAACAGAAGAACAAAGCAAAGGGCAAAGCAAACTTTTAAAAGGTACTAAAGCACTTGGAAAAGGGTTTAAAGGTATTGGGCTCGCTATGAAAGCAATAGGTTTTGCTATTATAATTAAAATAGTAGACAAACTTTCTGAATCTTTAATGCGTAATCAACAGGTAGCAGATACGGTTGAAACTATATTTACAACGGTTGGAATAGTATTTAAGCAAATTAGTGATGTTTTAATAGATGTTTTTAAAAATGTATCAGATGCAACTGGTGGTTTTGATGCTTTACAAAAGGTTTTAGGGGGTGCTTTAAGTATTGCTATTAATCTTATTGTAGGTAGTATTCAATTAATGACTTTAGGAGTTAAAAAGGCTCAATTAGCTTGGGAAGAATCTTTTTTAGGAGATGGAAATACAGAAACAATAAAGAAGTTAAATTCAGAGATTGAAGAAGTTGGACTTAAATTAGAGGAAACAGGTAATAAGATAAAAAAATCAGGGAAGCAAATAGGTAGTAATTTTTTAGAAGCAGTTGGAGAAGTAGGTACTTTAGCTGAAGGGGTTGCTAATGGTGTTTCTACTGCTATTGATAAAATAGACTTAAAAACTGCATTTAGTCAAGCAAAAAGAGTTGTTCAAAATAAAAAGAATTATGGCTTATTAGAATCTCAAAGCCAAAGATTAGTTGAACAATACGACTTGGAAGCAGAAACTCAAAGACAAATAAGGGATGATGAAAGAAAAAGTGTATCTGAAAGAATAAAGGCAAATGATGAATTATTAAATGTTTTAAACAAGCAATCAAAAGAAGAAAAGAAAGCTATTGATATTCGTATTTCTGCATTAAATGAACAAGTAAAATTAGAGGGAGAAAGCAATGAATTAAAAAAAGAACTTTATGACTTAAACACAGAATTAATAGCAATTGATGCAAAGGTAGCTGGATTTAAATCTGAACAATTAGTCAACGAAGCAACGTTACAAAAAGAAAATATAGAATTAACAAATTCTCAAAAAGAAAGTGAATCTAATTTAAGTATTGAAAGGCAAAGATTTAATGCGGAACAAATACAAGACGAACTTGCAAAATTAAAAGCGTTAAAAAAAATTGATGAATTAGAAAAAGGAAAAGAATCAATAAGATTACAAGCAATTGTAGAAAATGCAAACTTAGGTACACAAGCAAAAGTAGATGCACAAAATGCACTTGATGAATTTTTAGAGCAATCAAGGCAAACAAATATAACAAGAGATACGGAAATTGCAAAAGCAGAAAGTGAATTATCTAAACAAAAGATAAAAGACAAAGCAATGGTTGTAGATGCAATCTCTCAATTTGCAGATGCAGAATCAGGCATTGGTAAAGCCTTGTTAATAGTAAAACAAGCACTTGCATTGCAAGAAACCTTGATGGATATAAAGCG
>CATIQX010000204.1 GCA_949531795.1 Cryomorphaceae bacterium
AGCCTTATTTTTTAAATCTAAAATAAATTGAAAACGTTCTTGAAAATCAATATCTTTTGAAGGCTTATCAATACCTACTCTCCAAACATTGCTATCTGCATTAACTCCTCGAGCTTTGAGTTCACCCCCAACTTCAATCAGATAATTTATCACCCCCTTTTCTTCAAGCAGCTTGGCAATCAAATCGACGGAAGTTCCTTGAGCGACTGCATTAAAATCAAGTTCTACTCCTTGAGTTAAAACGACTGCACTATCTTTCCAAATAACTTTATCTATCCCTACCTTTTTCATTATTTTCTGAACAGCAAATGAATCTACATTAACTTCATTCTTATTATTGTTGTAGAAACCCCAATATTCCACCAAAGGTGAAACAGTGTAATCAAAATAACCATCGGTATTTTTTGCTACATGAAGAGCATCAAAATAAACAAGATTAAAAATTTCATCCACTGTAACTTTAATACCATTATTTAAATTTGAAATAATAGAGTAAGGCTTATAAATAGAAACCGAACTATCAATTCTGGAAAGCAAACTATCAATATGACTCTGAAAATCCTTGCCACTATTGGATAAATATTTTATATGGTAATAAGTCCCTTGTGTTTCTCCTGTATTAGTAACCAATATATGTTTGTCCGAGTTGGAACAAGCACATAAAATTAAAATGAATAAATAGATGGTGTTTTTCATAGGATCAAAAATAAATGATAGTAACCAAACATTAGATAAGAAAAAAAGAAAAGTTTAAAAACTTAGAAAGAACCGAAGAACAGTATATATTATTTATCCTCCAAAATCATCAAACCTAACATTTTCATCAGGAATACCCCAATCATCTGCCATTTTAAGAACAGCCTGATTCATCATTGGCGGACCGCAAAAATATAACTCAATATCTTCAGGCTCTTCATGTTTTGTTAAATATTGATCTATTACCACCTGATGAACAAAACCAACAAAACCATCTCCTTCTTTATCATTCATGTCTTGCATTTCAGTCCAATTATCTGATTCTTGAGCATCAGAAAGCACTAAGAAAAACTTGAAATTTTTAAATTCTCTTTCTAAAGACCTGAAGTGTTCAATATAAAATAATTCTGCTTTTGATCTACCTCCGTACCAGTAAGAAACTTTTCTACCTGTTTTTAAAGTTTTGAATAATTCATATAAATGTGATCGCATTGGAGCCATACCAGCACCACCACCAATATATAACATCTCAGCTTCAGTATTATTTATAAAGAACTCACCATAAGGACCTGAGATAGTTACTTTATCACCTGTTTTACAACCAAAAATATAAGAAGATGCAACTCCAGGATTAAGATCAGCCCAAGTATTTTTATCCCTATCCCAAGGTGGAGCAGCAACTCTAACATTCAACATGATTTTCCTACCTTCAGCAGGGTAAGAAGCCATAGAGTAAGCTCTTACAACTTCTTCCTCGTTCTTCATGACCAAATGACGCATAGCAAAATTACCTTCTCCCCAATCCTTATCAAATTTATTAGGTTCACCTGGATGGTCATCAGGATGAGCTGTAATATCCATTGCTGAAAAAGGAATTTCACAATTAGGGATTTCAATTTGAATATATCCACCAGCCTCATAAGGCATATCTTCAGGAACCTCAACAATAAATTCCTTGATGTAAGTAGCTACATTATAATTTGAAACTACAGTTGCTTCCCATTTCTTAACTCCAAACACTTCTTCTGGAATATGAATATCCATATCCTCTCTTACCTTGACTTGACAACTCAACCTGTAGTCATTAGCAATCTCTTTACGAGAAAAATGAGGTGCTTCAGTTGGCAAAATACTTCCACCACCTGAAGAAACTTGACAAGTACATTGGATACAAGTTCCACCACCACCACAAGCTGATGGCAAAAAAATACCTTCATTACTTAGAGTACTTAACAGTGTATTTCCACCATCCACTACAATTTCCTTTTCGCCATTTATCTTAATTGTAATTTTTCCTGAGGGCGTTAGCTGAGTTTTTACAAAAAGTAAAACTCCTACTAAAGTTAGTAGTACCAAAAGGAATACCACTATACTACTTACAATCGTTGTTATGCTTAATAATATCATTCTTTTTTCTTCTTTTTGAAATTAAAGTTTAATTCCCATAAAACTCATAAATGCTATCCCCATTAATCCTGTAATGATAAAAGTTATTCCCAATCCCCTTAAGGCTGGAGGAACATTTGAATATCTAATTTTTTCTCGAATTGCAGCAATTCCAACAATAGCTAGAAACCAACCAACTCCGGAACCTAATCCAAATACTGTAGCTTCTATTATTGTTGTGTATGCTGTTTCTTGCATAAAAAGTGATCCTCCTAAAATAGCACAGTTTACTGCAATAAGAGGTAAAAATATACCAAGAGAACTATATAATGCCGGTGAGAATTTTTCTAGAACCATTTCTACTAACTGTACCATTGAAGCAATAACAGCAATAAACATAATAAAAGAAAGAAAAGATAAATCAACTTTTAGAAAATCTTCTGACAACCAAACTAGTGCACCTTCTTTTAGAACATAATTTTCTAAAAGGTAATTTATAGGTATGGTGATACCTAAAACAAATACTACTGCAGCACCCATACCAACTGATGTTTTAACTGTTTTGGAAATCGCTAAATAGGAACACATTCCTAAAAAGTAAGCGAATACCATGTTGTCAATAAAAATTGACTTGATAAATATATTTGCTAATTCTTGCATATCTATTATTATTTAGATTCTACTAATTTAATATTTCTAACTCTCTGTATCCAAATAATTATCCCAACAGTTATTAATGCCATAGGAGGTAAAATCATCATACCATTATTCTCATAACCTAACTCATAAATACCTAATGATTCTAAAACTGGGTAACCAAACAAAGTCCCTGAACCTAAAAGTTCACGAAAGAAAGCTACAGCAATTAGAATCCAAGCATAACCAAAAGAATTACCAAGTCCATCCATAAAGGAATCCCAAGGACCATTTGCCATACCAAAAGCTTCTAATCTACCCATTATAATACAATTCGTAATAATTAGCCCTACAAATACAGATAGCTCTTTACTAACATCATAAACAAATGCTCTAAGCACCTGATCTACTAGTATCACTAAAGTAGCAACAACGACTAATTGAACAATGATTCTAATTCTAGAAGGAATTACTTTTCTCATGAGAGAGATAATTACATTCGCAACAGATAATACTACCAGAACTGATAATGCCATTACAATTGCAGGTTTTAATTGTACTGTAATTGCTAATGCAGAACATATACCTAATACTTGTACTGTAATTGGATTATTATCATCAAGTGGATCACTTAATAATTGTTTTGTTCTTTTAGATAATAAGTTAGATTTACTCATGTGCTTAATTTATATTTGAATTATCAACTAATACTAGTGAATCTAATTGATTAAAAACTAAATCCAGCTCATCAGTTTGACTTAATGTGCTAAAATATGGCAAATACATTCTTAGTCTTTCATCTAGCATATCGGAAACACCATCAGAAGTAATTGTCCCTCCAGAAATACCATCAACACCATGCATATCGCTATCTTGAGCCCCTCCTTTAATAACTTTAATAGAAGTAAACTCCTCACCTTCAAAAATTGTTTTTCCTTTAAATGGATCCTCGAATGAGGCTCTATTTATCTCAGCTCCTAACCCTGGAGTTTCTGATTTGTGATCAAAAACAGCACCAAATACAGAGTTTAAATCTTCTTCTAAAGAAATAAAGCCCCAAATCGGACCCCAAAGACCTTTACCTCTTAATGGAATAATATAACGAGTTACACCTTCAACATTACTAATAAATAAAGGTAATAGCTGAGCGTTTGCATCCTTCTTCATTTCAACACCTAAATCAACATCAAAAGCAGAACCTTCAACTTCCTCTCCTTTTACATTAAGAACCAACTCACTTTTAATATAAGTGTTATAAATTTTTTCTGCACCATCTCTATCGATAGTAACTCCAACAGAACTTAAAATATTTTGTTTCTTTTCCAATTCTACATTTCTATCTTGAAAAGGCTTCAATTCAATAGCAGCTGTAGAAAGTAGTGCAGCTACAATGATTACCATTATTACTGTAAAACCGAAAGTGTTAGAGTTTTTATTTACGTCCATTTTTTATGTTATTAATATTACAGTATTGAAAATATTGAATTTTTATATTAAACAAATACTATTATTTTTTAATTTATTCTTTGTAATCTTTTTTTAATACTTGCATCTACAATATAATGATCAATCAAAGGAGCAAATACATTCATTAATAAAATCGCTAACATCATTCCTTCAGGATATGCTGGATTAAATACTCTAATAACAATTGCAAAAAAACCAATTAACAAGCCATAAATAATCTTACCTTTATTAGTTTGTGATCCACTTACAGGGTCAGTTGACATAAACACAGCACCAAAAGCAAAGCCTCCAATTAATAAATGAATATGAGCTGGTGTGCTCATAAGGAAATTTACTCCCCATAAATTGAATAATAAAGCAGTTAAATATCCCCCTAAGAAAGTTGATAATATAATTCTCCAACTACCAACTCCTGAAAAAATTAGAATTAAGGCTCCAATAATAATTGCTATAAAAGAGGTTTCTCCGACAGATCCAGGTATATATCCTATTAAAGCATCATTAAAGCTCCATTTTAAATTATCCCATGAAGAAGTATTTGATGCCAAAGCACCTAAAATTGTTTCTCCAGAATAACCATCTGTTCCTGCACCGTGAACCCATACCTTGTCACCTGACATATAAGATGGGTAAGCAAAAAATAAAAATGCTCTAGCAGTTAAAGCAGGATTTAATATGTTCATTCCAGTACCACCAAAGACTTCCTTTCCAATTACTACAGCAAAAACTACCGAAACTGCTAGCATCCACAAAGGAACATCAACAGGCATAATTAAAGGGATTAACATACCTGTAACCAAATATCCTTCATTAACAGAGTGTCCTCTAGAAATTGCGAATGCAAATTCTACCGATAAACCAACAGCATAAGAAACAACTAAAAGTGGTAAAAATTTCCAAAATCCAAAAATTAAATTATTTAGAAAATTTGTTTCAGCAGAAATAGCACTGTAATATTGATCACCAATATTCCACATTCCAAAAATAATACAAGGAATTAGTGACAACACAACAAAAGCCATTGTTCTTTTTAAATCTACTGCATCTCTAATATGAGATCCCGATTTTGTAGTATGATCAGGAACAAAAAGAAATGTTTCAAAAGCATCATATGCTGGGTACATTTTTTCAAGTTTACCACCCTTAATAAAAAGTGGTTTTACTGATTCTAAGATATTCTTAACTAATTTCATTTTAACTATTTTCTTTTCTTACTAATTCAAGTGCATTACGAATTATAGTTTGCACCTCAATTTTTGAAGTACAAACAAACTCACATAATGCAAAATCTTCAGGTGAAACCTCGTATATCCCTAAATTCTCCATCAATTCTATATCTTCTATCATACAAGCCTTTATTAAATGAGCTGGAAATATATCCATAGGCAAAACCTTTTCATATTCACCAGTCATAACATAAGCTCTCTCTTCACCATGCATATTAGCATTTAAAGAATATTTTTTAGATGGAGTTAGCCATGATAAAAATGTTTTAGATGATGAAAACTTATGTAATCCAGGTAAAATCCATCCTAGAAACTCTTGTTCCCTTCCTTCTTCAATAACAGTAATTGTTGTGTCATAAAAACCTAAAGTTCCATTTACATCAATATGTTTCCCTGTTAAAATATCTCCTGATATAATTCTATTATCGCCCTCATTAATGTTATCCAATAATAAATTAGCAATTTTAGCGCCAGCAATAGTCCTGTAATATTTAGGTTTTTTAACCTGAGAACCTGATAAAGCAACAATTCTTGACACATCATACTTACCTTCTGTAAATAAGCGTGCAATTGCAATTACATCTTGTGGTTGCAAGTACCAAACAATATCACCTTTATTGATAGGGTTAATATGATGTATTTGCACCCCGACATTTCCTGCAGGGTGTGCACCACTTATTTTAGTTATCTCAACTCCCTTAGCTCCAGTAAATACTGTAGAAGGATTAGTGTTACCATCAATATTCAAATGTGTTTTTCCATTTGTTAATTTTACAATATAATCTAACCCTTTTTGAAATAATTCATCCATTCCATAAAGAGCAAAATCGTTATCAATTGTTAAAGGTGCTGAGTTAAAAGCAGAAATAAAAATTGCTTTAGGCATATCAGTTGGGTTAGCTATAATGTCATAAGGCTTTTGTCTTACAAACGGCCAAATACCAGCCTTAAGCATGGAATCAATAATTTGTTCACGCGAAATACTTTTTGCAGAAGCAGTAGCAAATTTCTCATATTCAATAACTGCATCGGGTTTCAATACTAACTCAAGTATCTTCCTCTTTGCACCTCTTACAATATCAATAACTTCCCCACTTACAGGAGAGCAAAAATTTACTTTATCGTTATATTTATTAAAAAATAATGTAGAACCTGCTTTCACTTTTTCGCCAACTTTAACAGCTAGCTTTGGAGTTAATCCATGAAAGTCAGTAGGCTTCACTACATATCTTTCAGAAGGTTTGACTGATGCATATACTTTGTCCGCCTCACCAAGTAAGTTGATGTTTAAACCTTTTTTTAACCTTATTTCTTTAGACATGCTTTTTAAATTAGATTTTTCGGTTGCAAAAATATAAATTTGCAAGCATTAATTAACCATTTAGAATCGATAAATTACTATTTAGAATCAATATAAATTAAGTTAAAATAAATATGAAAATCAACAGACTATTAATAATATTGACTTTGAGCACAGTGATATCATGTCACAGTACAGTAGATATAGTTAGATCAGATAACCCTCTGGAAAATAGTGTTATTACAGAAAAAAAAATCATCCCAAATTCTGTCTATATTTATAAAAACGGGAATTTAAATATACAAATCAAAACTCTACTGTGTCACAAAAAAGAAGATGAACTTTCACTTCCAATACTTAATTTAAATACTGATAACCAACTTTTAATAAGTTTTGACGATTTGGATGCTGATATTAAGGACTATTATTATACTATTATTCATTGCAATTCGGATTGGTCTAAAAGTGATTTAATGCAAAATGAATACATTGGTGGATTTACAGATAAACCAATCACAGATTATGAGTTTTCTTTTAATACTATACAAAAATATACGCACTACACTTTCAATTTTCCTGATGATGAGCTTAAGCCAATGCTATCTGGAAACTATGTATTTAAAATATTTGAAGAAGGTGGAGAAACAATTGCATACAAACGCTTTATGATACTGGAAACAAAACTGAGTATCGAATCTCAAGTAAGGCGTGCTACTTTAGCGGAAGATCGAAATACTAAGCATGAAATTGATTTTATTATTAAGCACCCAAACTTATTTGTTGCAGACCCATTTTCTGATATAAAAGTAATCATAAAGCAAAACAACAAAGAAGATAATTCTATAACAGACTTAAGTCCAATTTACGTAAAAAATAATGAATTAATATATGATTATGAGGACGATAATACATTTTTAGGCAATAATGAATTTCGACATTTTGATATTAAAAGTCTGAGATTTCAATCAGATAGAATAAGAGAAATTACTTATGATAGCACATACAACCATGTTTATTTATTTAATGACCTAAAGCGCTCTTTTGACAGTTACTCTATTGAGCCCGACATTAACGGAATGTTTCTGATAAAATCACAAGAAGGTTGGAAGACATCAACTGAAGCAGACTATGCTTTTGTACATTTCAACTTACTAACTGATTCTATAAGCTATGGCGATATGTATATAATTGGAGGTTTTTCTGACTGGCAATTAAAAGATGAATTTAGGCTAAGATATAACACAAAGAAAAGAAAATATGAAGGAAAAATATACTTAAAGCAAGGATATTACAACTATCATTATGCTTTAAGGGATGCAATAACAAATGAGATAGATGTTGCTTTTATTGAAGGAGCACATTACCAGACTCGAAATGATTATTATGTCTATGTTTATTATCGTTCAGCAAGTGATAGATATGATAGATTTGTAGGGTTTTTAAAAACATCATCAAAAGAACTTTTTTAGTAATTGCAAATCATTAAATTTGCAATCAGAATTTTATAAATAAAAATTAAATTAAATGTCAAACGGATTTTATAACGTACCCATTGCGGTAAACGAGCCAGTAAAATCATACGCACCAGAAAGCCCAGAGCGTACAGAATTACTAACAGAATACAAAAGAATGAACAATACAATTGTTGATATACCTATGTATATTGGCGACAAGCAAGTATTCACAAATGATAAAAGGAATTTAACACCTCCTCATGAACACAGACACATCATTGGAACTTCCAATTATGGAGGTGAACAAGAAGTTCGAGATGCAATTGATGCCGCTATGGCTGCTCGTAAAAAATGGGCAAACATGAGTTGGGAACATAGAGCTTCCATATTCCTGAAAGCAGCTGATTTGTTAGCTGGTCCTTTTCGTGCAAAACTTAATGCTGCAACTATGCTTGCACAAAGTAAAAATGTAATGCAAGCAGAAATTGATGCTGCATGTGAGCTAATTGATTTTTTTAGATTTAATGTAAAGTACATGAGTCAGCTGTATAAAGAACAACCAGAGTCACTACCAGGAATGTGGAATCGTTTAGAACATAGACCTTTGGAAGGTTTTGTATTTGCTCTTACTCCATTTAATTTCACTTCAATATGCGCGAACCTTTGTGCGGCTCCAGCAATGCTAGGAAATGTAGTAGTTTGGAAACCAGCAGAAACACAAATTTATTCTGCACAAGTAATCATGGAATTATTTCAAGCAGCAGGTTTGCCTGATGGTGTAATAAATATGGTAACCGTAAGTGGTAAAGAAATTTCTAAAGTTGTTTTTCAAGATAAAGACTTTGCAGGATTACATTTTACAGGAAGTACTGATGTATTTCGAACACTTTGGAAAGGAATAGGAAATAATATTGAAAAATATAAGTCATACCCAAGGATAGTTGGAGAAACAGGTGGAAAAGATTTTATTATTGCACATAAATCAGCAGTATATACTGAAGTAGCAACTGCTATTACAAGAGGTGGTTTTGAATTCCAAGGACAAAAGTGTTCAGCAGCATCAAGAGCTTATGTTCCTTCAAATTTATGGGAAAATATAAAAAAACAAATTGTTGCTGATACCAAAGACTTCAAAATGGGTTCTCCTGAAGATACTTCAAACTATATCAATGCGGTAATATCAGAAAAAGCCTTTGATAGTATTTCATCTTACATTGACTTTGCAAAAACAGCTGAAGATGCTGAAATTATTGCTGGTGGTAACTACGATAAGTCAATAGGATACTTTATTGAGCCAACTATTATTGTAACCACAAATCCAAAGTTCAAAACAATGGTAGAAGAAGTATTTGGACCAGTAATGACTATTTATGTTTATGATGAAAATAAGTGGGAAGAAACTTTAGAACTAGTAGATAACACATCAGAATATGCCTTAACAGGAGCCATTTTATCAGTAGACCGATATGCTGCCGAGTTTGCAACTAAAGCATTAGAAAATGCAGCAGGAAACTTCTATATCAACGATAAACCAACTGGCGCTGTTGTTGGTCAACAACCTTTTGGTGGCGCTAGAGGTTCAGGAACAAATGATAAGGCAGGATCAATCTTAAATTTATTAAGATGGGTTTCACCAAGAACAATTAAAGAAACATTTGTGCCAGCAACAGATTATAAGTACCCTTTTTTAGGGAAATAAACCGAAATATTAAACATAAAAAAAGCCTGCAATTGCAGGCTTTTTTAGTTTTATAATTTTACAAATTATGCTAAGGGTGTGGGTCCTCCAAAATTTATTGGCATTCCAGCGGATGGAT
>CATIQX010000205.1 GCA_949531795.1 Cryomorphaceae bacterium
CTCAATCTCTAAACCAGTGTCATCAGCAAAACAATTAAATCCATACCTATCATACACATACTTAGCTTTCTGCAAGGCATTCTTTTCCAAAGTAGGATTTGTTTCGGGTAATTCTTCATTACAATCAATATCTTTCAAACTTAGAATCTCTATTCCATTAGAAACTAAAGCTTGTAATTCAGATAATTTATTAGTGTTATTGGTAGCAAATACTAGTTTCATTTATTGATGATGGTAAGGTTCATTATTAAGGATTGTATATCCTCTATATATTTGTTCTACAAAAAAAAGGCGCACCATTTGATGCGAAAAAGTCATTTTTGATAGAGATATCTTTTCATTTCCTCTAGAATAAACTTGTTCAGAAAATCCATAAGCTCCCCCAACAACAAATACTAAGCGCTTTTTCCCACTTAGCATCCAATTTTGTAACTTTTCAGAAAATTTAGGTGAAGTAAAATCATTTCCCTTATCATCTAAAATTACTAGATGATCGGAGCGTTGTAATTGTTTTAATATTAATTCTCCTTCCTTTTTCATAAGTTCAGCATTAGAAAAATTCTGAGCATTTTTAATATTTAAAATCTCAATCATTTCAAAGTGTGTGTAATGCTTCAAGCGTTTCTGATATTGAGCAATTCCCTCAATCAAATACTTTTCTGATGTCTTTCCTATAGTTAGTAATACAATCTTCATTTTTTGTATTTTTGACAATATTAATAATTTTGATTGTATGAAAGAGGAAGACCTGAAAAAATTTATACAAAATGCACTAATTGAGGATATTGGTGATGGTGACCATACTTCGTTAGCTAGTATTCCATCAGATGCAATTAGCCAAGCTCATTTAATAGTTAAAGATAATGGAATAATTGCAGGAATTGAATTAGCAAAAATGATTTTCAATGAAGTTGATTCTTCTCTTAAAATAGAGCAGACACTTAAAGATGGAGATAAAGTTGAATTTGGTGACATTGCATTTATTGTAAAAGGAAGTTCTATCTCTATTTTAACTGGTGAACGCTTAGCCCTTAATTGCATGCAACACATGAGTGCCATTGCTACTAAAACAGCTTACCTAAATACTTTAATTTCAGGAACTAATTGCAAATTATTAGATACCCGAAAAACTACACCACTTAACCGAAATATTGAAAAATGGGCTGTTAAAATTGGTGGTGGAGAAAATCATAGGTTTGGTCTTTATGATATGATTATGATAAAAGATAATCATATTGATTTTGCAGGAGGAATTGCAAATGCAATACAAAAAACAAAAACCTACCTCACTGAAAACAAAAAAACCCTAGATATAATTGTAGAAGCAAGAGGACTAAAAGAAGTTAACGAAATACTTTCACAAGGAAGTATAAAACGAATTCTACTCGATAATTTTGATTACAAAACAACCAAACAAGCCGTAGCAATTATTGGCAAACAATGTGAAAGTGAATCTAGTGGAGGGATAACGGAAGAAACTATTGCAGAATATGCAAAATGTGGTGTTGATTTTATTTCAGTAGGTGCCTTGACACATTCAGTACTTAATTTTGATTTAAGCTTAAAGGCAATATAAATGATACAATTTATCCTAAATATTGCCAAAAAAATAAAGCCTCTAGGTTTTGCTGGACTTAGTATTTATGATGTAACTACTTTCTTTTTGAAAGGGTTAATTGAAGGCGCTATTACTACCAGAGCTTCTTCTTTGGCATTCAATTTTTTCTTAGCCTTTTTCCCTTCTATTATTGTTTTTTTTACACTTATCCCTTACATCCCAATTGATGGTTTACAGGAAACACTTATGGAAGTTTTATCAGTTATATTACCACAATCAACTAATGAGATTACTTTTAACACTCTAGACGACATAATCAACAACCCTAGAGGTGGGCTACTCTCCATAGGTTTTATTTTGGCACTTTATTTTTCTGCAAACGGTATGAGCTCATTAATTGAGGCTTTTAATTCCTCTTACCATATAAATGAATATCGATCCTTATTAAGACAAAAAGTACTTTCCCTAACACTAACATTTTTCCTTGCTTTGCTATTAATTATTGCAATAGGACTTATCATCTTTGGTAAAGGAGCCGTCAATTATCTTACTGATTTTGAAATTATCAGTAAATTTTCTGCTGACTTAATCCTTTACGGAAAATGGTTTGTGATGCTTGCTATGTTATTTTCTGGGATTTCAATGCTTTTTCATTTTGGACCTGCTACCACAAGAAAATGGAAATTCTTTACTGCTGGTTCCATACTAGCTACTTTAGGAATAATCATTACATCTATTGGTTTTAATTATTATATCATTCATTTTTCACAATACAATAAGATATATGGCTCCATTGGAACGCTAATGATTATCCTTATCTGGATGTACTTTAATTCCATTATTCTACTTACAGGATTTGAACTAAATGCTAGTATTTCTAATGCCAAGGAAAATAAGTAGTTATAAAAACATTAATTATAA
>CATIQX010000206.1 GCA_949531795.1 Cryomorphaceae bacterium
AAAAAGTTAAAAAATGAGTTGTATGAAATTATTGCTGATCATTCAGGACAAGATTTTGATAAGGTTTGGGAAGATAGTGATAGAGATTACTGGATGACAGCTGAAGAAGCTAAAGCATACGGAATGATTGATGAGGTACTCGAAAGAAAAAAATAATGTTAGAAAACGATAAAGTATTATGCTCCTTTTGTGGTAAAGATAAGCAAGATACAAATATTTTAATTGCGGGTACTTCTGCTCATATTTGTGATTTGTGTATTGAACAGGCGCATGAAATTGTAAAAGAAGATACAACTGATTCAGTTTTCATATCCACTGACTTTACTCTTTTAAAACCAAAGGAAATAAAAGCACATCTGGATGATTTTGTAATAGGGCAAGATGATGCTAAAAAGGTAATGTCAGTTGCTGTTTATAATCATTATAAACGAATTTTACAGCCTGATACTAGTGAACAAGATATTGAAATTGAGAAATCAAATATCATTATGGTTGGGCGTACAGGTACAGGTAAAACTTTAATTGCTCGTTCTATTGCAAAATTATTAAAAGTACCATTTTGTATTGCTGATGCAACTGTTCTTACAGAAGCAGGTTATGTTGGTGAGGATGTAGAAAGTATTTTAACAAGACTACTCCAGGCTGCTGATTATGACGTTGAAAAGGCAAAAAGAGGAATTGTTTTTATTGATGAAATTGATAAAGTTGCTCGTAAAAGTGATAATCCATCTATTACCCGTGATGTAAGTGGGGAGGGGGTACAACAAGCAATGCTAAAACTATTGGAAGGTACAATAGTAAATGTGCCACCACAAGGAGGTCGTAAGCATCCTGACCAAAAAATGATTGCTTTAGATACTAAAGATATACTATTTATTAGTGGAGGTGCTTTTGATGGTATCGAACAACATATTTCAAGTAGAATGAATACGCGTTCTATAGGATTTAAGTCAGCAAGTGAAGGTGCAATAGATAAAGAAAATTTACTGCAGTATATAGCTCCTCAGGATTTAAAATCTTTTGGATTAATACCTGAATTAATTGGTAGAATGCCTGTAGTTACACATCTTAATCCCTTGGATAGATCAGCTTTGAAACTAATTTTAACTGAGCCTAAAAATGCATTAACCAAACAATATCAAAAATTATTTGATATGGATGGAATTAGATTAACTTTTGATAAAAAGGCAATTGATATTATTGTGGATAAAGCAATGGAATTTAAGCTAGGAGCTAGAGGGTTGCGTTCAATTTGTGAAACAATTATGCTAGATGCAATGTTTGAGTTTCCTTCAGATGATGGAAAGAAAGAACTAAAGATCACCACTACTTATGTTAATGACCAGCTTAAGCAACATTCATTTACTAAACTAAAAGTAGCTTAGTTTAATAATAATGGATAGTTTTTTTCATTAATTGTAATGTCAAAATTACAATCACATAATGAATCACCATAATTTATAATCCTATCAGTATATCCATTAGGGGATATTTTTGCATTACCCTTGTTTATAACGCAAGATGGTAAACAGCCTAAGTCAATCTTCAAAGTGTCTATAATTTCCACACTAAAACTATTGTTATTTACTCCTATTCCATTTGCTGTTCCTGTAATGTTGTATTTGTCATCAGATAAATCTCCATAAGTTGCTATACCACTTACCCATTCTCTTGTTCTGTTTGTAGACCAATTTATTATTCCATTATTGGTAATGATACTGGCATTATTTACTGAAGTAGTAAAGTGCATATTCCCATTATTATTTTTTCCTTGATTAATTACTACTATTTCTCCTTGAACTAAATTATTATTTATGTGGTAATTGTCAAAAGTAGTGGTTATTATAGCTAAGGAGTCATGATACCCCCCGCTGTAAGTAATAACCACCTTTCCTTTTCTAAGTTTTCCATTCTGTAAGCAATTAGTTGTTCCAAAATTTATAATAAGTGTATCTATATCTAGGGAATTATTGTTTATTAAATTGTATGAAGCACATGATTTACTAGCTCCACTTTCTAAAAACCCTTCTTTTACAATTCTACTGACATCATTAAATGTTTGCTCAGCAAAAAGGTGGTCTTGTGTTGCTTGTGTACTTTCTAAATCAGGATTATTAATTACATCCTCATCCTTACAAGCATAAAGTAAGACGGCAATTGAGCATATGGCTAGAAAAGTCTTTTTCATCAAATATATATTTTGTTAAATGTAGTTAATTTTCTCAAAAGTCAGAAAGCTGTAATCATAAGCATGTTTTTCATCTGATTGACAATCTAACCTTTCAATTTCTTTCCATTCACTTCCTAATTCAGGAAAAAATGTATCTCCATCAAAAAGATGATTAATTTTAGTTAGGTATATTTTATCTATTAAGTTTGCTTCAAGGGCTAGTTTGTAGATTTGTCCCCCTCCAATTATAAAAGGCTCATTATCTCCATTTTTTTTGGCAATATCCAAGGCAGCTTCAACTGAATTTGCTACAATAGATCCTTCTGCTTTATATCCTGATTGGCGTGTTATTACAATATTAGTTCTATCACGAAGTGGACGATATTTATGCGGAATAGATTCAAAGTTTTTTCGCCCCATTATTACATGATGACCTAAAGTAGTTTCTTTGAAAAAACGCATGTCTTTTGGTAAATGCCAGATTAGGTCATTATCTTTTCCAATCACTCCATTTTGAGCCACCGCAACGATTAAGGAAACTCCCATTATTTCTTAATTACTTTATATTTAACACCTCTTTGTTCTAAGTAATTTTTAACAAATTTAAAGTGTCCTCCTAAGTATTCTGGTGGTGAAATCCCTACTCTTTCATATTCTCCATTTACCACAAGGTTGGCAACTGCTGTACACGTAAATCCTGTTGTTCTTGCCATAGAAATTGTGTCATTATCAAAGCGATCTAACAAGTTATATTGGTAACTCACTTCCTTTCCATTTTCTTTTCCTTTGATGATGATGCGCATCACAGTAAAATCTTTATCACCTTTTTTCATTTCCCATTTCGGGAATAATAATTTGGCTGTCATATCAACTGGACGTATCATAGTTCCGTTTATTTCTACCTCTTCATAAGAGAAAAATCCACTAGCACGCAATACTTTTAAATACTCCACACAACCAGGATAACGCAAAGTTTTTTCAATCATATTTGGTACATGTGCCATGGTCTTTATTAAACTTCTTAGTCCATCAGAATTCCAACTTTCTAACGTTCCTATTTCATCAAATTCAATAAGCTCTGTATCAGACAAAGCCTCTTTAGTAATCATGTGGCTATTTTGTACATAACGAGCTGGACGAATATATTCTTCAATCACATCAATGGGAGAGAATACTGCTTGATATTCGTATGGCCATTCTCTTTTTTCAGGCAAGCCACCAACCAAACATTCGTAATCGGTAATTTTCATTTTTGAATCATGATGCCCAAATATAATGTTCCCCATTCCTGGTGCTACTCCACAATCCATCACAGCAACAACTCCTTTTTCTTTTGCTAGTTCATCCAATCTGAAAGGATCTTCAGGATAAAAAGAAATATCGACTATATTCTTTCCTGCCTTAATCACATCTTTCATCATTTTGTATCCCATAAAACCAGGTACTGCACCAACTACTAAATCAAAATCCTTTATTAGGTTTTGTAAATTTTCTGTGTTGGCAACATCAGTACAAATAGTATTGATGCCATCTAGTTTATCTAAGTTTTTTTGTGAAATATCTACAGAGGTGACATTGTGTTGTTTAGCTAAATCTTTAGCCATTACACCTCCTACTAATCCTGCTCCTAATACTATTATATTTGCCATTATATTGCTACTTTTCCTTTAATGTGTGGGTGAAACTCATAATCAA
>CATIQX010000207.1 GCA_949531795.1 Cryomorphaceae bacterium
AAATAAACTCAAATGAGTTATTTTTAGAAATTACTTTTCATTAACTAAAGTTCATTGTAATTTTTCATATAATATCCATAAAGACCGATATAAAAATCAAAAAAAAGAGCCCCTTTTTCTAGTTTATTATTGAGACAAATATCTTTTGCTTGTTGAAATCTAGTTATACTACTTAAAGCAGCCATAACGTCAACTTTTTGAGATTTCAACATACTTATTTCTAGATCTCTTTGTTTCTTAGAATTCACTTGATACCCTCTGTTTTTTGCTTGTTTTAATAACATAGCCTGTGGTATTAGGTTGTTTTTCTTTAATTCATAATGAGTTTTTGAAAAATTAGAAGGCTTAAATATGTTTAATAAACTCTTAAATCGAAAATCTATGACTGTTTTGACAATATCAGATTCTTTGTTGTTTTTGTTGTGTAGTTTATATAATATTATTGCTGCTGTCGTTATTAATACTAACGTTATCGCGATGTTAGTCGGGCTGTCTGGATTTAGTTTCCATCCTCGTATCCAGCCTTTAGATACAAATACTCTAGATGTTGAGAATTGGTATATTTTAATGATTCCAATAGCGATAGCTGATAATAGTCCGATTGTTTGTAGTTCTAATTTTTTCAAAATTTTATACTTTAATTAATAATAGTATTATCTAAAAGTCAATATATTTTGTTTGTAAATACGATTTACTAAAATATAAAATTAAAAATAATTCAAATCCTCCCCAAAATAGTTCGACTTCACTCCATTTGTCTCCAAATTATTCTTGGAAATAACTTTTCATTATTGAAGATAATTTTCTGATTGAATATATTCTTCAAATCTTTTAAGCGCATTAATATATGCTCTATTACTTTTATTTCCGTAATCTGATTCAGAACCATAAGAATCATATTTTGAAACAACCATAGAAATATCTTTTATCAATCGGTTTATGGAAATTCCTTCTCTTGAAATAATAGCTGGAATTCTACGCTGTGAATAGTCATGAGTTGTTGAGGGTTTTCCAAATGGAGTTAATTTTGAATATCCTTTGTCCTCGAGGTATTTCTCAAAGCTATTTAAAATTTCTATCATAGTAATGTTAATTTCAATTGTCTATATTGGTTGATGTTGGTGACATTCTAATCAAACTTATATTTTGATTAAAAAAAGAATTATTACAGAATTTCAATACAATTTAACATAAGAAAACACAATAAAAGTCTTCCCTTTTTCTCCCTTATAATTAAGCTGCCATAAAGAAATTGATGAATCATTATCATTCGGATCTATCTCATTGAAATCTGATAAAACATTGAAATCTCCAAATTCATCGTAATAGAGTTTGTTTAAAACATCGATGGATTCGAAAGGAAGGTTGGTTGTGTTTTCTTTTAAGTCTCCAAAAATATGAATTTCATTGTCTTCGCTGAGAGAACCGATTATATTATAAAAATACTCTTCAGTATCATCCATTAATATTCCATATAAATTTTCAATTTCTTCGGCTGAATTTTTACAATCCATTTCAATCAGCTCTTGCATAAATTCATAATAAATACCACTTTCAGTGTTAAATATACTTTCGAGACACTCATCCAAGTCATTTTCAAATTCGTCACTAAAAAGATTAGTCATTTTAATATTTTTAATAGTAATATCCGTGACAATGGGCAATCCTGAATCAGGATTAATTGGATTCAATAATTCATTCGCTTTTTTTAAAGCAAAATTTGGTGATTCTGCTTTTATTCTATGTAGACATAATTTGTGCATGATTAAATTTTTATAGTTATTGAGTACATACTTTATTTTTAATATCGTTAATGGCTCGTATTATGTTTGTAAAAATACATTATTACAATCTAAAATTAATATAATAAGTACAAATCCTCCCCAAAATAGTTAGACTTCACTCCTCTTGGCTCCTAGGCATTATTCCCAAAATAAATTTTATTCTTGGGAATAATTTTTAATTAAATTTATAATAATCAATGAGATTGTACGTTTTAATTAGATAATACATTTTCGAAGTATATTTTTTTATTTCAAATAAATGCAATTAAAAAAAGTAGTTTATATTTTTCTAATAATAGT
>CATIQX010000208.1 GCA_949531795.1 Cryomorphaceae bacterium
CCTGAAAGTCAAAGAGGTGGAAATACAGACCTAGCCACAATGGGACTAATAGCAGGCTTTATTGTTATGATGGTACTTGATGTAGCTTTAGGATAGATTTTGGTTTAAGTATCAAGACACGGGGTATTTCTAGCTAATATTTAACATCTAAATACTATCTTTGCAATATGTCAAGTAAAATCAACATTAAAAATCGTAAGGCTAGCTTTGAATATGAATTCATAGCTACTTTTATTGCAGGAATGTCTCTATTAGGAACAGAAATAAAGTCAATTCGCAATAACAAAGCAAATATTTCGGATGCGCATTGCATTTTTATTGAAGATGAGTTATATGTTAAAAGCTTGCATATTGCTGAATACACAAATGGAGGTTATATTAATCACGAACCTAAAAGAGACCGTAAGCTCTTACTTAACCGACAAGAACTCAACAAAATGTTAGGAAAAGTAACCGAAAAAGGAAATGCTATTATTCCTATTCGCCTATTCATAAACGAAAAAGGAAAAGCAAAACTAGAAATCGCTTTAGCTAAAGGGAAAAAAGTATATGACAAAAGAGAAAGTATAAAAGAAAAAGATCAAAAAAGAGATATAGCTAGAATCAGAAACATGAGATAATGAATAAATACTTTCTACCCCTAATTTTTATAATCCTACTTTTTGCTTGCAAAAAAGATATTATGGAAAATAATCAAAGTGCTACTTTGCATTTTTCAACTGATACTATTACTTTTGATACGGTATTTGCCTCTATTGGCTCAATTACCAAAACGCTTACTGTTTACAATCACAATAACTTTGATGTAAAAAGCAATATTTCACTTCAAGGAAATTCATCTGCTAATTTTCGTATGAATATTGATGGTATTGCAGGAAATATCCAATCTAATATTGAGATTCCTGCAAAGGATAGTATTTTTATTTTCCTAGAAGTAACTATTGATCCTATGAATAGCAATACTCCTTATATCTTGTCTGATTCTTTAGTATTTACTAACGGAACAAAGAAACAAGATGTTGATTTAGTTGCTTGGGGACAAGACGCCTATTTTCATACTGCTAATACTTATGGAGATATAATTAACGGTAATGACACTAATCGCTTCTACTATCACCTGCTAGATTGTAGTCAGCCTTGGACAAATGACAAACCTCATGTTATTTATGGCTATGCAGTTATTGACCCAGGAAAAACACTTACTTTAAATGAAGGATGCAATGTATATTTACACAATAATTCAGGTATCCTTGTGGGTAATCCTTTCTTAGAAGCAAGCGGAGGTAGCATAAAAGTAAATGGGACCTTTGGCAATGAAGTGACTTTTCAAGGAGATAGATTAGACCCATGGTACAAAGATATTCCTGGGCAATGGGATAGAATTTGGCTCATGCCAGGAAGTATAGATAATGAAATTAATTACGCAATCATTCGAAATGGAAATATAGGAATTCATGCTGATACAGTTGGGAACAATAATCCTACTGTAAACATTAGTAATACGGTCATTGAAAACATGTCCTCTATAGGTATTTTAGGGCAAGGCGCTAATATTATAGCAACTAATACCATTGTAAGCAAATGCGGACAATATTTAGTGGCTTGTAATATTGGAGGAACTTATAATTTCACTCATTGTACTTTTGCTAATTATTGGGATTACAGCAGAAGAAATACACCCTCTATTCTAATAAACAACTACTATGAAGGAGCTGATGGGATCATTTATGTAAGAAATTTATTTGCAGCTAATTTCACTAATTGCATCATTGATGGAGCTCTATCTACAGAAGTAAGCTTCCAAGAGAGAGGAAATGATGCATTCAATTATAACTTTAACCATTGCCTTATCAAGTTAGATCCTACAATTAGCACAGATAATACGCATTACCAAAATACAATCATTAATCAATCACCTAAATTTATTGACAATACTCAGGGTAATTTTCATTTAACAAAGGAATCTCCTGCTATTGACGCTGGCGAAACAACTTCTATCTTATATGATATTGAAGGTCAGACTAGAAATAATTCTGATATAGGAGCTTATGAGTTTATTGAATAATTATAGCTCTCTTAAAAAATCTACTGTATCCACTCCATCTGCATAATCCCAAAGGTTAGGTTTTTGGGTATTTCCAAAGGAAATATCTTTCTTTGAAACTATACATTGTAATTGTTGGGTATTTTCTTCTATAAACTTTTCCACAGTTTGCAAATCATCATAATATTCATAATACAACATAGCAACTGGCGAAAGTAAAGATTTATCCTCTTTCATTAATAGAAAACCATTTTCAACCAATTTATTACTTCCCATTAGAAATATAGCTTTATTGTAATCGTAATTATTACCGTATTTCTTATGCTCTACTAAATGTGAATAAGGAAAAAATGCTTCAAACAATTTATTTAACTCATATCCTTTAGGTAGAAATAATTTAGACACATTACGGCACCCTAGACCAAAATAAGCAAATACATCATTAGCAAGTCCCTTTAACTCAATAGCGGACTCATTCCCATCTAATACAGCAACTGACCTCCTGTTCTTACGAATTATCTTTTTTGCTCCTTTAAAGTAATACTCAAAATACTGAGCTGAATTATCACTGCCAGTAGCAATTACACCATCAAACTTTCTATTCTTCACTTCATCAATAAAAGCAATTAACTTTTTAAATTCAGGTTCAATTCTTATTAGTTTATTAATAAGAATTTTTAAAAGCACATTATCAGTACTGGACATTTTAACAACTACTTTATGTCCTGAAATTAGCACAGTAAGAAAATCATGAAATCCAACTAAAGGAATATTCCCTGCCATAATAATTAGCACCTTTTTGGGACTGGAAACTTCTTGAAGTTTATAAGGATTTAGCCAAGCGGTAAGCATATCAACTTTTAACTGCTTATGCCAAGCGCTAAGGGCTTTGTCAATATTTTCCTTAGTAAACCAAGGATTAAGTACTTTCGCTAGATTTAACTCTCCTTCTGCCTCTTGATATATATCTGTTTTTAGATATTCGCCTAATTCAGTAAATGCCTGTATTCTTGCTTGTAAATTCATTTGCCAAAAATACTAATATCCAAAATAGGAAACTAAAAACTATAACCTATCTTTGCATTATGCGAAAAATATTTTTAATTATTTTCACTCTTATAAGCCTTAATGGTTTTGCTCAAAAAGGAAACAGCAAGTTAATTGCTGAATACGAGGATACACTAAAAGTAACGGCTTACAAGATAATGAACGCAGAAACAGAAGCTGAAAAATACTTAGCCAATACCGCATTCATAACTAACCTTACTGATGTACTTCAATACGATAAATCATTTAACTTTCCTTTTGATTCTCTACCCACTATTGCACGAATCTTATCGCCTGACAATACTTTTCGTATTTTTAACTGGTTACTAAAAAGAGACAATGGATCTTATGAATACTATGCAATTGTGCATTATCACAATAAAAAACGTAAGCGTTATGAAATTATTTCTTTAGTTGACAACTCATCTAATATTCGAAATTCTGAACAAGAAGATTTAGATGCTAAAAATTGGTATGGCGGATTGTATTATCAAATTGCTTACATAAAAAAAGAAGGCAGTAAATACTACACCCTACTTGCTTGGGATGGAAATGATAGCTACAGCACAAAAAAGATAATTGATGTGATGTACTTTTCAGGAAAAAATAAAATCAAATTTGGACTACCTATTTTTAAAAAAAATAAGAAAGAAAGTCAGAAAAGAATTATTATTGAATATGATGCCAAAACAAGTGTAAGTGTAAAATATCAGCAAAAAGAACAAAGAATAGTATTCAACCACTTAGTTCCTCCAAAAAAAGATTTAGAAGGTCTTGAAGAATACTATATTCCTGAAGGAACCTTTAATGCTTATCAATATAAAAAAGGAAAATGGTGGCTACAACAAGATATTGACACCAGAAACCAGCAAAAAGTAAATAGAATTAAGAAACCAAAAAGAGGCTTAGTGCCAAGATAAATGCTAAACCATTTTCCTTCTGATAAAATTATTGCTGGCTGTGATGAAGCCGGTAGAGGTTGCTTAGCTGGACCTGTTGTAGCTGCTGCTGTTATTTTACCCAAAGGATTCAAAAATATAACATTGAATGATAGTAAAATACTTTCAGAAAAAAAAAGAAATCTACTGCGCCCTATCATTGAAGAACAAGCTGTCAGCTGGGCAATAGGTATTGTTTCTCCTACAGAAATTGACAAACTAAATATTCTTAACGCATCTTTCCTTGCCATGCATAGAGCTATTGAAAACTTAGCTATTAAAGCTGAACTATTGATAATTGATGGTAATCGCTTTAACTCTTACTCTGAAATCCCTCACAAATGTATTATAAAAGGAGACGCTAAATTTATGTCCATAGCTGCAGCATCCGTACTTGCCAAAACATATCGAGATGACATTATGAAAAAATTAGATCTACAGTTTCCTGATTATTATTGGGCAAACAACAAGGGTTACCCAACTAAAAAACACAGAAAAGCAATAGCTAAAACTGGCATTAACAAGCACCATAGAAAAACTTTTCAACTACTTTCTACTCAACTTACTTTATCACTTTAAATTATTAATTTTGATTTCTGATTTCAAAAATAACTATGATTAGTAAAATACTAAAAATTGCCACACCAATAATTCTGATTTCTATCATACTATTTATAGGATATAACAGCTATAAGCAAGTTACAAAAAATACAGAAAATCCATTAAATATTATCCCAACAAATGCAGCAGTAATTCTGCAATTCAATAATACTAAAAATCTTTATTCCGACTTAAATTCTGCAGATATCTGGGAAACATTGCGTAATATAAGCACAATTGACAGCATAAATCATCAAATCAAAGAGATTAGTAATTTTTACAATAAAAACTCTCTTATCTTTAAAAACAATACTCTTTTGATTTCCCTTCATAAAGTTGGCGCTAAAAATAGTGGCTTGCTATTCATTAGTAATTTTGAAAGAAAAGCTATTTCTAATAATAATCAAATAAATACCTTACTTGGAAATTTAGTAAAAGAAGTGCAATACAACAATCAACCAGTATTTGAATTGCAACATGATGATAACATATTTTATGCATGTTTTAAGGGAGATATTGTGTTTTTTTCAAAAAACAAAATGCTGGTTGAGGATGCAATACGTGCTAGTGAAGCAGAGGAAAAACTTTTGATTGACCCAAGTTTTAAATCTGCATATAAAACTATAAATAAATCAGCAGATATAAATTTATTTTTTAACTACAACTCCTTAATTAAATACATCAATATATTTACAATTAAACCAATTGTAAATTCCAATTTTTCTGGATGGACAGCAACTGATTTAATTGTAAAAAACAAGATAATAGCAGCCAATGGCTTTAGTGCTTTCAATAACAATACTATTAATTATACTGACATATTTAATAATCAAAAAGCAAAAAGCATAAATATAGTGGATATAGTTCCTGAGAACACTTCCCTTTTACTGAGTATAGGTTTTGATAATTCAAAAAAATTATTGAAACAGAAAAATAAAATACTACAACAACAAAATAATTTCTGGAGCTGGGATAAACATAGAAAACTTATTCAAGATAGTAATAATGTTAATTTCAATGAATTTATAAATGAATTAGAAAATGAAGCTGGTGTTTTTAATACCTCAGCTAGTTTAAGTGCACAACAACAATATTCATTCTTTAAAAGCAGTAATTCTATTACAGCAAGCAGTTTGATTCAAGGTTTAATTTTTGATAAGGAAACTTATGGTCAATATAATATAAATAGTATAAGAGAAGATAATATTACCGCTCAGTTATTTGGAAATATACTTAATAGCACTACTAACCACTTTATTACTATTGAAGATTATTTTATTTTTGGTTCAACTATAGCTTCATTAGAGTATTTAATTGACAACTATACTAATGGAAATACTTTAGTAAACAACCAAAACTTTAATAACTACAGTAGTTATTTATCTTCAAAATCAAATCTTTTCTTCTACATCAATCCTGGTAAAACAGCTGCTGCCCTAAAAGAAAAAATTAAAACTAGTTATGTAAAGAAACTTATCTTTTCTATTGATTCTGTTGAAAAATTAACTGCTTTTTCAGTACAAATGACTAGCAAGAATGGTTTACTTTTAAACAATATCAATCTATTTTATGACTCTGATTTTAAAGAAGCTATAAAAGAAGAATGGTTTATGCAATTGGATACAAATATTAGCATGAACCCTCAATTTATATACAATCATTTCACTAAGGAAAAGATGATAGTAGTACAAAATAATAATCATAAAGTATTTGCGATCAATTCTAAGGGTGAAGAGTTATGGGATATTCAATTAAATTCAAAAATACTTGGAGAAATATCAAGCATTGATTTCTATAAAAACAATAAATATCAATGTTTGTTCAATACTAAAAGTCAGTTGTATTTAATTGATAGAAATGGTAAAAATGTAAATAACTCACCTATACTGTTACCTTGCAATACAAAAGTTGGTCATTCTTTATTTGACTACAATAATAATAGAAAATACCGTATTCTTATTGTAGGAGAAGACAATAACATCTATAATTTAAACAAAAGAGGTGGGAGAATTAAGGGATGGAAATATGAGAAAAATAGTAATAGAATAAATAAAAAACTAAAATACTTTCGAATTGGAACTAAGGATTATATTCTTGCTGAGCGCAATAACAGCAATACTCAGTTATTAGCAATTAACGGAAGTGAAAGAGTAAGATTTGAAAAAGATATTTTATTTAATGGAAATCCCATCAGTATAGATGAAAATGGAACACTATATAACATTACTAATGAAGGCAAATTATGGAGAGGAAATCTAGATGGTAGTAGTAGTCAACTTACATTATCTGATTTAGTTAATAATTCGTTATTTGCTATTGATGAAACAGGAGAGGAAAAGCAATTTATTTACACTAATAATAATAGAGTATTTATTCTAAATACTAATTTTGAAACAATCGACTCTTTTGAACTTAAAAACAATATCACAAAATTGGGAATAAATAATAAAGGAATAATGTTTAGTACTGAAAATGAATTGTATCTTAGAAATAGTGATGGATTCACAGAAGGATTCCCTATTGAAAGTGATGGCTATTATAATATAGCAGATATTGATAATAATGGGAAAATAAATCTAATAAATACTAAAAACGGATTTATCTATAATTATGAGATAAAAGACTAATTAATCAAGTAACTTAAACTTAAATAAGGGATTAATTTGTAATCAACTTTTTCTAAAGGCAGCTGTACCCCACCCCTAATCAAGAATGAATTATATCTCTTATTTCTGCTAGATTTCCTAAACATTAACTCAGCTGAAATTTGTGGTACAAATACCTTATCTTCAGTCGGAAAATAGATTACACCTAAATTAGCTCCTGAATAAAACTTATTCAATAGTTCATAGTAATAACCAATATTAGAGCCACTAAATGCGAATGAAGTGTTAATTTCAGTAAATAGAACAGATTTTTTATTGAAATAGAAAACCCCTAGACCTGTTAAATAAGGTAAGCCATAATTATGGGCAAAATATAATTTTTGGTCTGATTGATCAACTTTATCGTAATTATAAAGTTCATATTTTTCTATTAAATCAATTAATAGAGATGGATAATTAGGATTGGTAGCATAACCTGCTTTTTTTAAGCCTTTGGCCCACTTTTTATAATCTGATTTTTTATATGCAAACAAGAATGAATAACGTCCTCTTTCTGATAGAAAAAGGGAATGATCTCTATAGGAATCAGCTACTTCACTATACTTTCTAAAGCACTCTCCTTTTTCATCATCATCTTCAATAATAGTTTTCCCTCTCCAATTACTATGGCACTTAATTCCAAAATGATTTTTCCCATCTACTGCCAAGCGACTTTCTCCATTTCCACTTTCCAAGACTCCTTGAGCTAATGTAATAGAAGCAGGAATGTTATATATATTCATTTCTAATACTGCAATACTGCTGTACTTTAAAATATAACTTTTAGTCTTACTTTGAGAAAAACCTAACAATGAAGAAAATAAAAATAAAATTAATAGGTGTTTTTT
The DNA here is from genome assembly GCA_949531795.1 of Cryomorphaceae bacterium. Lineage (GTDB taxonomy): Bacteria > Bacteroidota > Bacteroidia > Flavobacteriales > BACL11 > UWMA-0277. Next base: position 8,123 of record CATIQX010000208.1, read on the forward strand.
CATTATACAAATGTATTATTCTAATGGCAAACTAACTCCTAATCGCTCAGTCATTCCTTGATTTGCCTGCAAACCACCTGAATGTATTGCTAAAATAGAACTTCCTTTTGGAAAGTAATCTTTTGCTACTAAATCAAAAATACCCATCATCATTTTGCCTGTATATATAGCATCCAAAGGAACATTATGTATAGCATTAAACTCATTTATAAAGGCAACTAATTCATTATTTATTTTTGCATAACCACTTCCAACATAATCATTTATCAATTTATAATTAGTTGAATTAGTCCAGTTTTTAATATCTCTGTCTAATTGTTCAAATCCTTTAATAGCAGGAAAACCAATTACTGTTTGCTTAGCATTTGAGGAATTAATGATTCCAGCAATTGTTCCACCAGTTCCCACAGCACAACATATGTAATCTTGAGAATCATTAAAATCTAAAATCTCTTCAGATCCTTGTATTGCTAATTCATTAGTTCCTCCTTCAGGAATTAAATAAAAATCACCAAATTGATTTTTTAAAGCTTCTAAGAAATTAGCATTAGTTTTTTCCTTGTAACTACTTCTACTTACATAATGCAACCTCATGCCATTTTCAAAAGCAAAACGTAATGTAGGGTTTAAAGGTAAACACTCCTCTCCTCTTATTATACCTATACTTTTTAACCCTTTTGACTGTGCAATAAATGAAGTGGCCGCAATATGATTTGAATAAGCTCCTCCAAAGGTCAATAAAGTATTCTGTCCTTGTTTCTCACAATCAAGCAGATTATATTTTAATTTAAAAAATTTATTTCCTGAAACAAAAGGATGTAATTTATCAATACGCTTTATAAATAACCGAACTTCTTTCCCATTAAATATAGGATGTGATATTTCCTTTATTTCTATTTTCATTCTTGCAAATATCGTAAATTTGCAAACCCTATGAAAGGATTTTCAAAAATAGACAGTCTAGAAAAGGATGAATATTATCATTCAGAAGAAGGCTATGTTATTTTTACTGAAAAATATCATTTAAAAAGAGGGTATTGTTGTAATAACAACTGTAAACACTGTCCCTATAAAAAAGAAATAGAACCAAAAAATGAAAAATCTTAAACAAGCAATATTACAAGGAATTCCATCAGAAATACCTAAAAAAAGAAATCTTAATACTAATGTTAGCCATGCGCCAAACAGAAAAGATATTCTTAACAAAGATGAAAAGAAATTAGCTATTCGTAATGCCTTACGTTATTTTCCAGAGTACATGCATGCAGAATTAGCAACTGAATTTACTGATGAGCTTAAAACATACGGAAGAGTTTACATGTATCGTTTCATGCCTGAATATGCAATAAAAGCGAGACATCTGGAAGATTTCCCATACAAAAGTAAACAAGCTGCAGCCTTACAAATGATGCTCTCTAACAACTTAGATGAAGCTATTGCTCAGCATCCTGAAGAATTGATTACTTATGGGGGAAATGGATCTGTATTTCAAAACTGGGCACAATACTTATTGTGTATGCAATACTTAGCACAAATGAATGATGAACAGACTTTAGTTTTGTATTCTGGACACCCAATGGGATTATTTCCATCACACAAAGATGCTCCAAGGGTTGTTGTAACTAACGGAATGATGATCCCTAACTACTCTAAACCTGATGATTGGGAAAAATTTAATGCTTTAGGTGTAACTCAATTTGGACAAATGACCGCTGGTTCCTTTATGTATATAGGTCCACAAGGAATTGTACATGGAACTAATATCACATTACTAAATGCAGCTAGAAAAATAGACGCTGGTGCTGAAGATTTAAGCGGTAAAATATTTATTACTGCAGGATTAGGAGGAATGAGTGGTGCGCAGCCAAAAGCTGGAGTTATAGCCAAAGGTATCTGTATAGTTGCAGAAATCAATCCTCAAGCAACTTACAAAAGACACGAACAAGGATGGGTAGATGAAGTATATAGTAATTTGGATAATTTACTTGATAGAGCAATCAAAGCTAGAACTAATAAAGAAGCAGTTTCTATTGCTTATGATGGAAATATAGTTGACTTATGGGAAAGAGTAGTAGAACGCAACATTCATATTGAAATTGGATCTGACCAAACTTCCTTACATAATCCTTGGGCTGGTGGATACTACCCTGTTGGAATGAGTTATGATTCTGCTAATGAAATGATGGTAGAAAATCCTGAAAAATTCAAAATAGAAGTACAAAACACTTTGATTCGTCACACTAATGCAATCAATACTTTAACAGAAAGAGGAATGTATTTTTTTGATTATGGAAATGCTTTCTTGCTAGAAGCAAGTCGAGCGAATGCTGATATATTGTTGCCTAACGGAGATTTTAGATACCCATCATATGTGCAAGATATATTAGGCCCAATGTGCTTTGATTATGGATTTGGACCTTTCCGTTGGGTATGTGCTTCTAATGATTCAAAAGACTTAGCCATAACTGATAGGATTGCTTGTGAAGTACTAGAAAAATTAATGCAAGATTCTCCTGATGAGATTAAATTACAGATGAGTGATAATATCAATTGGATAAAAGAAGCAGGTAAAAATAATCTAGTTGTTGGCTCACAAGCTCGTATTTTATATGCTGATTCAGAAGGAAGAATAAAAATTGCAGAAGCTTTCAATAATGCAATCGCTGATAAAACTATTTCAGCTCCGGTAATTTTAGGTCGTGATCATCATGACGTATCAGGAACAGATTCTCCTTACCGAGAAACATCAAATATTTATGATGGGTCACAATTTACTGCTGATATGGCTATACAAAATGTTATTGGAGATAGTTTTAGAGGAGCTACATGGGTATCTATTCATAACGGTGGAGGAGTTGGCTGGGGAGAAGTAATCAATGGTGGTTTTGGAATGTTGTTAGATGGAAGTTCTGATGCAGATAGAAAATTAAAATCTATGCTTTTTTGGGATGTAAATAATGGAATCTCTAGAAGAAGTTGGGCAAGAAATAAAGAAGCAAACTTTGCAATTAAAAGAGCCATGAAAATGAACCCAGACCTTAAAGTCACTATGCCTAATACAGCCGCTGATAGCTTAATAAATTCATTAGACTTATAGAAGTTATCAAATAACACTACTCACTTTCAGAAATCATTAATATGACTGCAATCGTCAATACATCAATTTTTAAATTCTTAACTGACCTTAAAAATAACAACAACAGAGAATGGTTTGCTGAAAATAAAACTTATTACCAAAGAGAAGAAGAATTAATTAAAGATTTCTTTTCAGCAATAAACGATGGCCTAGAAACTATTGACAATATAGGTGAAATGAAAACATATCGTATATATAGAGATATTCGTTTTTCAAAAGACAAAACTCCTTATAAAACTTTCAGAAGCTGTAGTTACAAAAGAGCTTCTAAAGCTCTCAGAGGAAGTTATCACTTGGAAATAACACCAGGTGGAAGTTTTTTAGCTGTAGGATTTTGGAAACCAAACAAAGAAGATTTATTTAGAATTAGGAAGGAATTTGAACTAGACAGTTCATATATAAAAAACATAATTTCTAATAAGAAATTCAAAACTACTTTTTTTGGTTTCTATGATA
>CATIQX010000209.1 GCA_949531795.1 Cryomorphaceae bacterium
AAACATATATTCCATTCTACTTACCGACGAAACATCCCAACCTGTAATGTTTCCATTAAAAGCAGTAGCATTCGCAAACATTCCCCACATATAAATTACTTTAGAAGTATTCCAAGAATCTCCACTTCTGTTTATATCTCGATTAAAAGCAAGAGCACCACTAAACATATTCTGCATCTGAGTTACATTAGAAGTATTCCAAGAAGTTATATCTCCATTAAAAGCTTCCGCACCCCCAAACATATCGTTCATTAGAGTTACTTTACCAGTATTCCAATCAGAGATATTACCATTAAAAGCAATAGCATTATTAAACATTTTCGACATATTAGTTACATTAGCAGTATTCCATTTAGGACCACTAGTATTTATATTTCGATTAAAAGCAAGAGCTCCATAAAACATACCAGACATATCAGTTACAGCAGCGGTATTCCAATTACTAATATCTTGATTAAAAGAAGTAGCTTCACCAAACATACCAGACATATTAGTCACCTTAGCGGTATTCCAAGAACCAATATCTTGATTAAAAGCATAAGCTCTACTAAACAAGGATTGCATAGTAGTTACTTTACTCACATCCCAACTTGAAATATCTTGATCAAAAACATCACAACCTCCAAATACTCTACCCATCAGTATTGCCGAAGAGGTGTCCCAATTAGATATATTTCCATTAAAAGCAGTAGCTTTATAAAACATATTTGTCATATCAGTCACATTTCCGGTATTCCAAGAATCTCCATCTCTCTTTATATCTTGATTAAAAGCTTTAGCCTCACTAAACATCTCATACATATTGGTAACCTTAGCGGTATTCCAAGAAGATATATCTCCATTAAAAATATCAGCTTCCCTAAACATTCTTCTCATATTAGTTATTGTACTAACATTCCAATCGTTTAAAGTGAGTCCCACTAAACTCTCACAATCCCAAAAAGCTTTTAGCATTAGTGTTACCAAAGAAAGATCAGGCTCGTCAGTTGCAGGAATAGTTAAATTAGTGGCGCCATAAAAAGCACCGTCAAAATTCTCCCATTTTCCCTCTCCCCAGTTTTCAATAGTTCTAATAAGTGTTCTAGAAGGACGGTTATTGTTCATGTACATTGCTCCAATGTCTTTATCTGAATCATTTACCCCTACTGTTATAGTGTAGGTGCCACTAGAAGCATAAGTATGGATTGGGAAAGCACCGTCAGTGTGTGAAGAAGTCGGTTCGCTATCCCCCCAGTCAATAGTAATGTTGGTGTAATCTTTTAGTGGTAATTCAAAAGAATAACTGTCAGAGGGAATAGCCAAAGTTGAAACAAAATTTTGAGAAAAACCCAAAAAAGATAATAAAAAGAAAAAAAATGAATAAAATTTCAAATTACCTAGTTATTTATTTAGAATTGATTAATATTAATTTTAGTAATAATTTTATCAAAATATTCAAAGTACTTATTTTGTGAATCATTAATTCCTTATTTATAACGTAATCTTTATTATTAAACAAGTAAGGAAATCTTAAGTTTAAAATAATAATTACCTTTTAATGAACAATAAAAAAGATTACTGAATCCATCAAATAAATATAATATATTTATTTAATACTTGTACAATCAAATTAAGGATGATAAGATATACTGCAATAATCAATTATAGAAATATTCTATGTTATTGTTGCAATTATTTGATATAATGGTGATTTCAAAAGGTGTTTAAAACCAGTAATTTGCAGGGTTTTTTTAGTTTTCTGTTGAAAAAGAAGAAGCTGGAATACCCTCAACGTTAAATAAACTTGCATTAGAAAGATCTCTCCAAGCATATCTTAACATAGCCGGGTTCGATATTTTAGAATTACTAGCAACTATAGTCTCTCCATCTACACTTACCGTGGCAGTGTGAAAAACTCCATCAATTCCTGCAATCTCAAACTCATTAGTTGTTCGCAACTCTAATCCACTTCCAACAAAGTCAAAGTGTATTATCATTTTATTTCCAAAAACGGAGTATTCTCTATATAAAGGTCCACTAGAAACAATATTCTTACCATAATCATTTGCTAGAGCTAAGCGCGCTAATCGATAACCAACATCGTGTTTATTCGAAGGATGAATATCATAATCTTCCCCTATATCTAAAGTTACAGCCATACCAGTTTTGTGAAGTTTAAGAGATTTTCGCTGAGCTTCTCTTAGTAGAGGTGACTTTCCTCCATAATTGTAAAAGGGAGCTATCTGAACATAGTAAAACGGAAAATCATAACCCCATTGTTCCCTCCAATCTGTAATTAGGGAAGTAAAGACTTTTTGATATTCTGCATGCTGTTGAACGTTATTCTCTCCTTGGTACCAAATAGAACCTTTAATTTTATATGGAATTAAAGGGTGTATCATTCCATTGAACAGCCCACCTTTACTAGATCTACCATCATATTTTACTAATGGAGGACGTTTTTCAAAATCAATATCATCTTGTTCATAAAGATAAAATGAGTCATAAGGCCAAGTATAATTATCCAATTGTTTGTAAATCTCTGCAGAAACTCTATAATTCCATTCTCCACTTAGACTGGTTCTTTCTCCTAAAGAATTGTTAATATTTATTGCCCCTAAAAACCCTGGTCTATCTTGATTAACAACACGAATAACAATTTGATTTTCTCCAACAACAAGATGTTCTTTAGCAATGGAATACTGTTTAGCCTTGTAAGAGTTCATACTCAAAGTAGATCCAACTAGATTTCCGTTGATATAAGTGAAATCTAGATCAGTAACTTCCCCTAAGTCTAAAGTATAATCTTGTGAAATATCATCAATATTAAATGTTCTTTTAAAAATAATAACTCCTCTAAAATTATTATCCCCAAAAATGTTATCAAATGGTCCAGGTAAAAATATAGTTTTCCATTGACTGCTATCGTACTTTGGATCAATGTAACGCGAGTCTTTTGTGTCTAGTTTTTTCCAATGGTCTTCAGAAGAAAAGTAATCATGTAAAGGGCCTTGGGTCAAGGAATACATTACTGATTCTAGTTTTTTTGATTTGAACTGAGAAAACCATTTTTCTGATAAAGATGCTTTTTCAATAAATCGATCATAATTTTTTAAATCAAAAAAAGAATTTGTTTTAGAAGTTCCATCAACTGATTTTAATGTTTTATTTTCTTGTTTATAAAATGAATTAAGGCTTTGTAATTTTTCACGACTCATCCAAGCCTCAGCATCAGACCCACCCCAACTAGCATGAATAATTCCTATAGGAACATTTAAATTTTTATAAAGCTTTTTTGCAAAAAAATATGCTGGAGCACTAAAGTCTGCTATTTGATTTCCTTCAGCTGATATCCACTCTCCTTCAATAGTTTGTAAAGGAGTTTTTCCCACTTTTTTCTTTACATCAAACATTCGAATGGAAGGATTATTAGCATTCAGAATTTCTTCAGCGCTATAGTCTGTTGTATTACAACAGTAATTAAAAGTCATCTCCATGTTAGATTGTCCAGATGCTAACCAAACTTCACCAATTAAGACTTCATTAATCTTTAACACTTCAGAACTTGTTTTTATAGTAATCTGATAAG
>CATIQX010000210.1 GCA_949531795.1 Cryomorphaceae bacterium
AAGGAGCTTCAGGGTATCCACTAGGTTGTTGTCATAATCCAATTTAATATCCATAAAAGTTATCTATTCAGAACCTCGGAGTTAATCATCATATCAGCAAGTATGAGTAATGGGAAACCCACCATATAATATGGGGTTGGTAAGTAATACAAAATTGAAATAGGTTTTAATCCTTAATCAACCTAGTTAAAAATCGAAAACCGAACGTACCCCATTTCCAGTCCGCAATCCGCACATCGAGGTCAGCGGTCAATCGTCAGATAACCCCATAGTCTTAACGCTACAAATTTTTGGATCATTAATCAGAATGGTTACTTTAGCCTCATGGCAAGATTGAAAAAAGCATTTGCTTGGTTAGTCGGTAATTTCCCTAACACTTTTGGGTCCTGTGTGATACCATTAATAGTAATTCCAGATTTCTTTATTAGAGATGACCCAGATGGTTGGGATTATGGTATTAGAATAATATCGCTTGTTGTTTTTGCTATTGGGTTAGTAATAGACGTAAGCACTTACAGGAGAAAAATAGCCAAAAAGGACATATGAGTACAGATAACTACGATCATTGGCTTTGGGGTGAAAACACATTGCGTGAAGACAACCCAGAATACTTAATCAACTTAGAAATCGGAGTAAGTATTCGCTTCAATTCAAGCATAGCCATGTATGCTGATTACGAGGAGTTCTATAATGGACTGCAAAAGATTTTATTAAAGATCATAATCTAAGCTCTTCAAATAAGTCTATTTTTGGAACTCATGTATGAACTACTAAGAACAATTCATTTAATTGCTGTAAGTCCTTGTTTAATTATAGGAGCATATTTAATTTATTTTTCAACTAAAGGCTCTGGAAATCATAAGAATATTGGTTGGGCATATATGATTTTAATGTTTTTTCAAGCAGGGATATCTCTTTTTATGGAGGCAAGAGTAGGACCTCAATTTTTAAATCATTTTGGATGGATCCATCTACTAAGTATTCTGACTATATACACCGTTCCAAAGAGCATCTATTATCTAAAGAAGAGTGATATTAAAGGTCACTCAAGATCAATGATTATACTGTTTTGGGCTGGTTTAATAATAGCAGGAGGATTTACACTTGTCCCTGGAAGATACCTATATCAAGTCTTTTTTGATTAAAAACGGTTACAGTTTATATAAAGTATAACCGTTTTATTTTTTAGTAGATAACTCAGAAAAGCTGACAAAGGGAGTAAAAACTATTGCGATGATTCAAACATCATTCTCAGCCAGCTTCTTCAGGGTATCTACTAGATTGTCGTTAATATCCATAAAAGTTATCTATTCACAACCTCGGGGTTAAACATCATTATAAATAATCAAGCTAAAAGGGAAACTCATCAAATACTACGGGGTAGGTAATAAATACAAAATCAAAATAGGTTTTAATCCCTACTCAAATACTTAACAAAACAAACCTTCCCCTACCTCCGCTGTAATTTTGTAAGAAACAAATTACATGAGATTAGATACCCTTAAATGGAATGACCACACCTTCAAACAG
>CATIQX010000211.1 GCA_949531795.1 Cryomorphaceae bacterium
ACGGGCATTTTATGTAATACAATTCCTGTAAGTAAAGCATTGTGGGCGTGCTGGTGTAAATGTCCGCCTAAAGGAACTCCTTCTAGCAAAGCATGTAAACAAAGGCTAATAAGTACTGAAAAAGGAATTACATTACTTTTGTGGAAATGTCCATGTTCTATACCTTGCGAAAAATATTCTAACAATATCTGGATTAGAAAACCGCCCAAGATGAATAACCCGATATGTTGACTTGTATTGTGCTCGAACAGCTCAGGTAATAGGTGTAATACACTTACGGCTAACAAATAAGCCCCACTAAAAGTTAGGAGTAATTGTATGTTCTTACTTTTCTTGGGTTTAAAAATTTCGACCACAATTGCACCCGCAATTACGGAAGCAAACAATAATCCTAGAGTTGTTAAATTCATTTCTTGCAAATTAGTATTAAACGATCAGAAATTTCTTCAACAAAATTATCCAATTGATAATTTCCAAAGATATAAATTATTTTTAGTCCTGCATTATCGATTAATTCAGAATAATCAGCCAAAGTAATTGCTTTTACTTTTTCTTGAAATTGTTGATGTTCTTCTCCATCAGTAATTTGGATATCTTTTAGGATATATCCATCTTTTACTTTTCTTGTGATATCAAACTGTATGCCGTCAACTTTTTTTTGTTCATTGAGCACCAAATTAGCAATTACCTTTTTTACATTCATAAAATCAATAATCAGTAAGCCTTCTTTTTTCAGATTACTCGCCATAGCATTAATGGCCTTTTGCTCGTCTTTATTATCTTCAAAATAACCAAAAGAGGTAAACAGGTTTGTGACGACATCAAAGCAGTATTCCTGATAATTCTCACGCATATCATGTACTGAAAATTGCAAGTTTTTGTTTTTATCCTTGTTAGCAGTATTTATACTGTTTGGGGATAAATCAACCCCAACGACATCCATTCCCTTTTGATTAAAGTATTTGGCATGCCTTCCTTTGCCGCAAGCGATATCTATAAGCTTACTTCCTGATGGGATTTGTAAATAGTTAATTAAATTATCAATAAAAACTTGGGCCTCTCTTTCATCTCTATTTTTATAGAGAGTATGATAGTATGGTGAATCGAACCAGTTTGCAAACCAACTCATAATTGTTCTCTAAAATTATAAAAAGACATTTTATCCTCTCTGCCTTATCGCTTCATACAAAATAACACCAGTAGCAACCGATACATTTAAGGAAGCAATTTTCCCATTCATTGGAATTTTTGCCCTAGCATCACACATTTTTAAAAATTCAGGAGAAACACCATCTTCTTCCGAACCTATAATGATAGCAGTAGGAGTTGTATAATCTGATTTGTACATGTCGTCCTGAGTTTTTTCGGTACAGCCAATTAATTGTATGCCACTTTCTTTCATGAATTGCAAAGCCAATTTCAAGTTCCAAGTCCGGCAAACAGTAACCTTATGCAAAGCCCCGGCTGAGGTTTTTATTGCGTCAGCATTAATTGCTGCAGCATTTTGTTCAGGAATTAAAATAGTATCCACTCCAGCACATTCTGCTGTTCGTGCTATAGCTCCAAAATTTCTTACATCAGTAATTCTATCCAACACCAATACTAAAGGATTTTTTCCTTCTTCATAGAGTTTAGGAATCACATCCTCAATATTATGAAAATCGATAGGAGAGATAAATGCAAAAACTCCTTGATGATTTTTTCTAGTCAAGCGATTAATTTTCTCTAGAGGAACGTGCTTGTAGTTTATTCTCTTTTCGCGAACCAATTTCCAGAGTTCAGCAAACAAATCGTTATGCAATCCTTTTTGGATAAATAATTTGTCAATTGTTTTTCCGGCTTCCACCGCTTCAATTATGGCGCGTATACCAAATATATAATTTTTTTCTTCTGTGTTATGCATTGTTATCTTTTTTAAACTCAATTTGAGTGGTAATCTCAGGGATATTTCTGAGCTCTATTTCTTTTTTAATTTCTTCTGATTTAGCTTTTAAATCTTTAGTTAAAATCTGTTTTTTTCGTTTTTCCATTGGTGGGTTTAGCTTTTCAGCATTTTCAAACTGAATAACACTCTCCAAAATATCTCTTGG
>CATIQX010000212.1 GCA_949531795.1 Cryomorphaceae bacterium
AAGCTTTATTTACTATTCAAGAGAATTCACAACCAACCATTTCATTAGTAGGTTCCTCAACCATTAATCTTGAAGTTGGTGATTCCTTTACTGACTCTGGAGCAACTGCAGAAGATAATGAAGATGGAGACCTTACCCCCTCAATTATAACGTTAGGTTCAATTGACACTTCTGTTGTGGGTACTTATACTGTTACCTATACGGTTTCTGATAGCGCAAGCAATACAGTTTCAGTCGCTAGAACTGTTTCTGTAAATGAAGCGGTTGTAACTATTATTTATTTTGAAAACGGCACGTGTAAATGTCCAGATGCATCCATTGGGTTTACAGAAGTTCTCAATGGCATAGAGTATACTGTAGTGGATGATACAACAATTAGAACAGAAATTACAAATGGGAATATTAACCTATGCACAACATTTGTTACTCATATGAGTGAGTTATTTAAAGACAATAATTCCTTTAATTCTGATATTGGTTTTTGGGATACATCTAGTGTTACTGATATGAGGTATATGTTTTATAATACTTCATCATTTAATGGGGATATAAGCTCTTGGAATACTTCTAATGTGACGAATATGAATGGTATGTTTGCAGACGCTTCTGTATTCAATCAAGATATAGGCTCTTGGAATACTGCAGCAGTGACTAATATGCAGGTTATGTTTGTATGTGCAACGGCTTTCAATGGGGACATAGGAAGCTGGAATACTGCAGCAGTTACTAATATGCAGGATATGTTTCAAAATGCAACTGCATTCAATCAAGACATAGGCAGTTGGAATACTGCAGCAGTTACTGATATGAATGGTATGTTTCAAAATGCAACTGCATTCAATCAAGACATAGGCTCTTGGAATACTGCAGCAGTAACGAATATGAGGGGTATGTTTGCAGACGCTTCTGTATTCAATCAAGATATAGGCTCTTGGAATACTGCAGCAGTTACTAATATGCAGGATATGTTTAATAGTGCATTAGCTTTCAATCAAGACATAGGCTCTTGGAATACTGCAGCAGTAACGAATATGAGGGGTATGTTTTCTAGAGCTTCAGTATTTAATCAAGATATTGGAAGTTGGAATACTTCTAGTGTGACTAATATGTATGCTATGTTTAATAGTGCATTAGCTTTCAATCAAGATATTGGAAGTTGGAATACTGCAGCAGTTACTAATATGCAGGATATGTTTCAAAATGCAACTGCATTCAACCAAGATATTGGGAGTTGGGATACATCTAAAGTGACAAATATGAATAGTATGTTTGGGGGGGCAACCTCTTTTAACCAGGATATAGGAAATTGGGATACTTCTAGTGTAACTGATAATATGTCATCTATGTTTTATGGTGCAACAGCATTTAATCAAGACTTAACAAGTTGGTGTGTTACTAATTTAGCGGCTGAACCTGAATTCTTTTCAACTTCTTCTGCACTTACAAACGCTAACAAACCTGTTTGGGGAACTTGTCCTTAAACCACCGGCATATCCTCCTCATTAAGTTCTGGGATTTCTAATCCCCTTAAATAAGTAAGACTAACATTTATAAATGAGTGTCCTGTTACCTTTTTAAATTGATTATAGACCCTATTATTTCAATGTATCGTAAATTTTTAATGTGTAACCTTTGCGTTTCATTTAAAAATGTTAAGTTTGCGTTACAAAACTATAAAAATATATAATTATGAATGAATTTCAATTAATTCCAATCTTCAGTATACTAATGCCAGTTTTTCTTATCTGGATAATTTTTGCTTACAATACAAGAAGTGAAAAAAATAAGTATAATACTATTATTGAAGTTTCTAAAAACATCAAAGATGGTGAACAAATCCAAGAATTACTTGAGGGTTTGACGGAAAGAAAAAAATCATCTATTGATTTAAGAAGAACTGGTTTAGTAACGCTTTTTGTAGGGGTTGGTTTAACTGCTTTAGATTACTTCGGGCTTGGTACAAATGTTGTTTTTGGAGTAGGTTTATTAGTAATGTTTATTGGAATTGGTCAAATGTTTGCTGGATATATTTATCCCAATCAACCAGGCGAAATAAATAAAGCAGTTGAAGGTTTTGAAAAAAAATAGTTTTGGGTAAAAATCATAAATATCTTCAAAATAATCTGGAGGAGATTAGAAGGTCTGCTGGGCTAACTCAACAGAAACTTTCAGAAAGCGCAGAGGTTTCAAGGAAGAGTATAAACGCTATTGAAAATGGAATTTATGTTCCTTCAACTGTACTTGCTTTAAAAATTGCACAAACTCTTAAATGTAGTGTTCAAGATTTGTTTAAATTACCTTAATAATACGCTAACCAGCGTATTAAGATGCTTCAAATAGCCTTACAATATACTTTGCCAAGACTACAAGCTATGGTAATTAAGGATGAGGCAGAAGACTTACCTTTGTTTTTATGATAAAGATTTCAGTCAAGATATTGTAGAATTTGTATGTTTGAAGCTTATTAATCATAAATCAATCTGATTTGAAAAAGCTACTTTTAATAACCCTGATATTTACTCTAACATCCTGTTATACAACTCAAATAGTAGTTGGTGAAGGTGCAAAAGGAAACCAAACTATAAGACTAAAGCAAACCCATTTAATTAATGGTCTTGTATCATTTGATATTCCTAAAATAAAACAAATTATTGATAAAGAGAACTACACCATAACAACAAAACATTCATTTATTGATTTAGCCCTTAACTCTTTTACTTTTGGTATTTATACCCCAACAACCATAATTATTAAACATTAAGCAATCTAAACGATAGGCACATCATCTTCAGTAAGTTCTGGTATTTCTAATCCTCTTAAATAAGTAAGACTAACATTGATTGATGAATGACCCATAGCCTTTATGGCTTAAATAACTACCCCCACTAGGTCTAAATATATCCACTTTCCTTTTTGGCAGAGCTTCGCTATATGGGTATATTATATAACCCCTCTGATTAAGTTTGGAGGTTTTTTTTATACAAGACAGACAAATGGAGATTCTGCAAAAAGCATACAATATTCTGCAATTTGTATAAGCCGAATATATCAGTTTAAATGAAATTTGTGACATAAATTATTAAACTAAATAAAAATGTCAAAACAAAATAACACTCTACCTTCTGTATTAATAACTGGCTGCTCTTCGGGTCACGGAGAAGCATTAGCAAAACTTTTTATAAAAGCAGGTTATCCAACTTATGCTTCTGCGAGAAAATTAAATTCTATTGAAGGGCTCAAGAAGATGGGAGCTAATACCCTACAAATTGATGTTACAGATTATGGAGCTATATATAAAGCAGTAGAAAACATTGAAAATATACACGGTTCTATAGGAATATTAGTTAATAATGCAGCTATTGGAATAATGACACCGCTCGAAATCATTCCAATGGATGAAGTAAAAAAACAATATGAAACTAATGTTTTTGGCTTGCTTGCCATTACACAAGCTGTTTTACCAGCAATGCGAAAAGCAGGAAAAGGAAGGATTGTAAATATTGGTTCTAGTGGAGGAGAGTTTACAACACCTAGTGGTGGAGTTTATCAAGCTACTAAGTATGCTCTTACTTCAATGAATGATGCTTTGAGAGCAGAATTAAAGCCATTTGGAATTGATGTTACTATGATTCAGCCTGGTGCAATCGCTTCACAGTTTGGACAAAACGGAAAAGTTTTAGGATATAAAGAAGAAGGGGCTTACCAAGAGTTAATGCTTGGTATAAAAAAAATAACTAGTGCCGCATTAGTAAAAGGTGCTCCAGGTACTTGGACTCCCGAACAAGTAGCAGAAGTAAGTTTTAAAGCCGCAACCAAAAGGAAACCAAAAGCAAGATACAGACCTGGTTTTGTAGCAAAAGCATTAATTTACACAAGATTATGGATGCCTTACAGAATGTGGGACAAAATATATATGAGTATGATGACCAAAGAAGGAAAGAAGATTAAGGCAAATTTAAAAAAAGCCTAATGAAATTATACGAGCATACACAAATTTGGTTAAAAGGAGAATTGTTTGAAGGGACGATTGTTCTTGTTTCAGGAATTATATTATTAATTATTTCTTTAGTACTATGGAAATTTGGTTCAACACCAAATGCTAAAGCATTAATAATCCCTATAATGGTTGTTGGCTTACTCTTTACCTTAGGCATCGGAGGTTTGATGGTTTCCAATCAAAAAAGAATTTCAAATTTCGAAAAAGCCTATCAAGAAAACTCCAAAGAGTTTATAGAAAGTGAAAAACACCGAGTAGAGGACTTTCAAGTCCTCTACAAATATTCAGTTGGCTTTGCCGCTATCAGTTTCCTGCTAACAATTATTGCTTTCGGTTTTATGGAAAACAGAATCTTCCAATCTGTTTGTATTGCTTTAATGCTTATCTCAGTATCTTTAATAGTTATTGACCATTTTTCTAAAGAAAGAGCCAAAATATATTACCAACATATTTTAACTGAAATACAATATTAAAATGTCTAAAATTTATTCCATAAAAAGCATAAGTGAGGCACACAAACTTTTAGGATTGAACAAACCAACATATCCTCTAATCTCTGTTTGTAAACATACTTCAAATATGAATCTCAATGTTAAAGACATAAAGGTAAGTTTTGATATGTACATTATTTCTTTGAAAAGCAATTTAAAAGGCAGTATCAATTACGGCAGAAATTCTTATGATTTTGAAGAAGGAACATTGTTATTTATGGCACCTGGGCAAGTAATGAGCGTAACTGAAAACCCTGTTGCTGATTTAAAAGGTTGGACTTTATTTATCCATCCTGACTTGATACAAAAATCAGAACTAGGCGAAAAAATAAATCAATACTCTTTTTTTGACTATAATGCTAATGAAGCCTTGCACATTTCCGACAAAGAAAAAGAGTCCCTAACTGAAATCGTACAAAAAATACAATCAGAATTAAATCAGAACATTGACAAACACAGTCAAAATATTATATTACACAATTTAGAATCTATTTTAAAATATAGTGAACGATTTTATGACAGGCAATTTTTAACCAGAACAAATCATAACAAAGACTTTGTAAGCAAATTTGAGAAATATTTAAGAACCTACTTTAATTCCAAAGATTTAGTTTTAAATGGAATACCTACAGTTACTCAATGTGGTGAGGCTTTGAATATGTCAGGACACTATTTAAGTGATATGCTAAAAAATGAAACTGGTAACACCGCTAAAGAACATATTCATATTAAATTAATAGATAAAGCAAAATCCAAGCTATTAAATTCAGATATATCTGTAAAATTATTAGCTTATGATTTAGGCTTTGAATCCCCTCAATATTTCAGTAAACTTTTTAAAACAAAAACGAATATGAGTCCAAGTAAATTTAGAAACTTGAATTAAGAAAAAGCCATTGCTAAACTTAAAGAATTAAAAGAGCTACTTGAACTTGAAGTAATCTCTTAAAAGGATTATGATAAAGAAAAGGCACTACTCACTCCTATAATTCTTGGTAAGAGCTACCCCTATTTTTCAAAAGCACCTATCTCAAGAAGAAGAACACGGTGTTAAGGTATTATAGATTTTTATTATATTGAACTATCTAAATATCAATACTATGAAAAAATTATTTAGAGTTTCAAGAAATTCAATTAGCTTTTTGGATGGGCTTGCAAAAGTTTTAAGTTTTTCATCTTCCAAAACAAGGAGAGAGATTATCAATAGAAGAAGATTAAAGCCCTAACTCAATCAAAGGCATATCATCTTCAGGTATTTCTAATCCTCTAATTAACCTTAGGGGTTTTTTTATTAAATTTGTTTTATGGGGCCAGAAATATTTTTTGCTTTCTTTGCCTTTATTGGCTTACTTTTTTGGATGTTTTTAAGGGCAATTTGGTCTGTGTTCAAAATTACATTAAATCTTATTTTTATTCCATATATGTATTTAAGTAACGTCATAAGAGTTCGTTTTTGGGGGTTGCCTAAAAAAAATATTAAAATCAAAATTTTTGACAAATCTTTTCTTTAGGGCCGTTTTTACTAAACCACCGGCATATCATCTTCAGGTGTTTCTAATCCACGTAAATAGGTTAAACTAATATTGATTGAAGAATGTCCCATTGCCATTTTTAGCTTGGTTAATGCCCCTGTTTTATTATTAATTTTAATCTCTTCTTATTCTTTTTTAATCAAAATAGAATAGTTTTTCAATTTTAACATTTAGCTTTTCCGCAATTTTCATAGCTAATTCTAAACTTGGTTTATATCTGTATCTTTCAATAGAAATTATGGTTTGCCGACTTACATCCACATTCTTTCCTAATTCTTCTTGAGTAAATCCTTTTTTTTGTCTAAACTCTTTAAGGTTATTTTTCAATACCATATTAGAACGTTCTATGAAGGTAAAATTGATAAATAGATTTAATTACCGAAACTATTAGTAAAAGCAATAGAATTAGAAATATTATTTCTCCATTTTGATTAATTGAAGAGTTAATTAATATTCCAATAAAAACGAATAAACTTAATTCATACAAGAGATACCCTAATTTATATGATTTTGAATTAATCATATCGTCTCTTTCATCTTCAGTAATTTTATTTTTGTAGGAAATTTCAAGTAGAGTGTAAGCAATTGAGAAGTAGATTACTACAAATATTATTATTTCAGTTCCTTTTCCAATCAAGTCACTCAAAAAAAATGTTGTGTCTTGGTTTTTGTAAAAATATGGTAGAAATATTAGTGTAAATAATATAGAAAATACAATCTCAATTAAAATAGAAATCTCTTTTTTAGATAGTGTCATTTTGAGTGTTTTTATTTTGAACTATTCTTAATATTAGAATTGCTAGTTTAGAAACTGAAAAGGTGAAAAGTCCGAATAGTGGAGATAATAATGCCACTTTAAGACCTCCAGCAATAATAGCTGGTTCTGCTTGTCCGCTTGCCTCTAAACCATCAAAAGAGGTTATTAATCCTGTAAAAGCTCCTATAGCTCCTATAGCTAATCCTAGTACACCACTATCATTTATATGTTTTAACGTTTTTATTGAAACATCAACATTTGTTTTAATGTTTAAAATGCTTTTTACAATATAATAGATTGATATTAGTAATGAGATGAGAATTAACGACATAAACAATGCCCCTCCTTCCATAAACCTATTAAATAAAGTTGTTCCGACTAGTCCTATTATTATTGCCATAATTCTTAATATTTTTAATTTCATTTATTTTGTGTTAAGTAAGCTTTACAAATATATATAAATAAATGTCAAGTTAGCTTAACATTATTTATTTATTTTCATTATGAAAATTGTCCCTAAACCACAGGCATATCCTCTTCAGTAAGTTCTGGGATTTCTAATCCTCTTAAATAGGTTAAACTAACATTGATTGAAGAATGCCCCATAGCCTTCTGTAACTTGGTTACACTGGCTGTTCTTTTAAAGATATCTATCGCTCCTGAATGCCGAAAGGAGTAGAGCGTTTGGTCTTGTTGGATAAGTCGAGAAACTCTCTTAAATCGGCTCCAAAGAGTCTTAAAATAGTCTGGATTAGGAGGTTTAATTGAATCCGTGAATATGTTGTGATTTGATTCTCCTCTTACTAGATTTTCTTTAATGTAAGAAGGCACAGGTACTATTCTGTTCCTCCCAGATTTGTTTCTTTCACCAGATAGTTTAATGTAAGATAAATCTGCGGTAAAATCTCCCCAGGTTAGCTCTCTAATTTCTCGATGAGGTCTGAGCAAACACCCATAAGTAAGTATGCAGCAGAGGAAGAGATTCTGATTGTAATTCTTTATATCATCCAGTAGAGCGCTAACATCACTAATTGGTTTGTGAAGGCTTGCTTTAGCCTTCTTACTTTTAATATTCTTTGAAGGATGATGGCACATCCCAAGGAGATTGGCCTCATTTATTAAAACATTGAGATGTCTTCTGATAGTATTGTGGGATACGCCGGAGCTGTACTTTAAAAGTATCCCTGATATATGTGATGAGGTTAGATTATCTCCCCTCATTTCATTAACAACCAATCTATAGACATGGTTAAGCATTTCATTGTATTTCTTTGAGTAATTACCATTTAGCTTATTGTTTAGAGCTTGTTTCAAGAATTCTCTATCAGATTGCTTACCTACAACTACCGTATCTGAGTTGTACTGCTTTAATACTCCACCTTCAGTTAGAAATTTATAAACCTCAGCAGCTAATAGTTTACCAATACTTAATCTTTGGTCTTCAGGATAACTATTTGGATTTGTAGTGCTATTAATTCGTTTTCCATTGTATAATCTGTAGCGTTTTTGATTAATGTAGAATGAGACAAATACCTTGTCATGGTCAAGGTGAACCTTTGGATAATTTAATTTCATTAGACAGTTTTTAGACAGTTAGAAATTTATTTCTGTCTAAATACTTGGTAATTAGTAGCTCAGTTGGTTAGAGCATCTGACTGTTAATCAGAGGGTCCAAGGTTCGAGTCCTTGAGGGGGAGCTAGCGTAACCGCTGCACTGCACATACTAATTAAGCCCTTCGAATAATCGAG
>CATIQX010000213.1 GCA_949531795.1 Cryomorphaceae bacterium
CAATTAATTGTGTTGTCACTTGGAATAATCCAGAGAAGTCCTCAACACTTGCTCTGTCTGCATTGTTTAAGTGAGACATTCTGATTTGAGGTTCTCCTTTAGTATCAAAGCTAAGGTTAGATAAGTAATCCTTACCTACTTCGATACCATAGCTGTAATTAGCCTCATAGCAAATTGCTGTTCTCTGCACCTCATCACCGCTTGGCAACTGAAATCCCAACGTTACAATCTTATAATTTTTTAGGTTGGTGTTTTGAATCACATTCTCCCCTACATCAAGGAAGGTTGCATTGAATGAAAATTCACTTTCTCCAGTCTTTAAATTCTGAATCTTTTTGTACTTGGTCATAATTTTAAATTTTAAGTTATGAGATAAGTGAACCCTATCTCTCAAAATTTAAAAAGGGTACTTAAGTTGGATTTCTGAGCGGAGCGAAGTCAAAACCCCCATAGACCCCAATTTTAAAGTTACCGGGGTATAAAGTTGTATTTATCTCTCACTCGATTCTGTTTTTTTTTAAAAAAATAAAAAAATATTAATTTTATTTAGCGAACATATAAATAGCAAAGCCTACAATACCGACAATAAACAGTAGCTTTAAATTTGCCCAAACAGCATCTAGAAAATTATGACCATCCATCATTCCCGTAAATCCCCATAAACAGATAAATAATCCACCAACAAATAAAGTAGCACAACCAGTATTACTTTTTTCTTCCTTTTCCATATTTTTAATAGTTTACTTCCTCTCTTTTGGTAAAAATTCAGCCTTATACAAACTTCCATAATCACTTAGTAGCTCACCATATTGTTGAATAAAAATCATATGCCTACTCAGATTACCCTCAACTCTCTCCTTGTACGCAGATGTCTTTACACCTCCAACTATACTTATCCATTGCCCAATTGCTTTAAGAGCAAAACACTGTCTATTAATCTCTCTATGAATCCAATTACTTGACGGAACATAACCTAATTTTTTAGACTTATAAACTACAAGTACAAGGATTTGCTCATACAGTTTTGGGTTGTCAGACATTAATTTATCTGTAATCATATCTCCCTCAGTAGAGCAATTCTCCCATGTAATCATGGGTTCTGCTTGAGAAAATGACAGTAAACTAATTAACAACGTTACTATCAATAATATTTTTTTTTCTAATTTCATAATCTTAGTTCTCTTTATAAGAATGTTACGGTTTATAATATTTCTGAACTTACTGATACTCAAAATAATTATCATCTCCTGCACCAGTTCCTTCATTAATGTGCATTGTTATAGGAAGATTATCTTCATTATAAGTGAAAAAGGCATTATACCAAACATCATTTACTCCTTCCTTAATACTTAAGATATTATAAGGGTAAAACTCTAAATTATGTCTTGCAGGTCCCGCTTGTGCATACCAAAAAGTTAATTTTGTTTCCTTCCATATCTTATAATACGGGTTTATTTTATCATCAAATGTAACTTGTAGCGTATGAGAGGATCCGCCACTAGGTGATTCATCCCAAATTATAGTTACTAGTTCATTTTGATTATTATA
>CATIQX010000214.1 GCA_949531795.1 Cryomorphaceae bacterium
ATAAAATTAAGTCTATTTAAAGTGAATTACTAATGAATCAGATTATACTTAATCCCTTAAAAAAGCGTTTTACTTCTGATTAAGGTTGGAAATTACTATTTTTACACTTTTAAAAAACCAAGATGAAAAAAATAATTATAATGCTTTTTTCCTTAACAAGCATATATTCAGCTAATGCACAAAAATATTCAGACCAGTACATTAAAGACGCAAGTAAGGTTGCTGATAGTTGGTTTAATAACTTAAATGATAAAGAATACGAGAATGCCTTTCTAATGCTTTCTAGTGAAGCTAAAGCAATATATAATCAGGAAAGCTGGATCAGCCTAATTAATCAGTTAATGCTCGAATTTGGAGAATTAGAAAATAGGATAGCTACAGAAAAAAAATTTAAAAGTAAAATAGAAAAATTGGAAGATGGATTTTATGTTTTGATAGACTATAAATCAAATTATTCAAATACTATCAATCACAATGAATACATCCTTTTAAAACAAAATGATAAAAGAAAATGGGTGATAGTTGATTATAACTATGAATTCGAAAATAAAATACAGTGAGATTACAAACTATTTTTAGTAATCCAATACCTGTATCCGAAAAT
Organism: Cryomorphaceae bacterium; assembly: GCA_949531795.1. Classification (GTDB taxonomy): domain Bacteria; phylum Bacteroidota; class Bacteroidia; order Flavobacteriales; family BACL11; genus UWMA-0277. The sequence goes on from CATIQX010000214.1 coordinate 605, forward strand.
TAGTTTTTCATAACCTTTAAGTTTAGATAAGTCTTTAGAAATTAATGAAGGAAGAACTAACTTATTAATAATTGCTAATACTTTAAAAATATACTTTTTGTGAAATACCATTTTTATAATTTATATTGTAAAGGAAATAATTAGTTTTATAAAATATAAAACTTATCTAGTAAATAAAAATACTCCTTTTTCAGTTTCTTCACTAAATTGATAACCCAAATTTGAGAAAGATTTTAAATTATCAGATTTATTTATTTTATTTGTAATAATAAAATTCACCATCTCCCCTCTTGCTTTTTTAGCAAAAAAGGAAATCACCTTTGGTTTTCCATTTTTAAAATCCTTAAATACAGGTGTGATTACAGTATTATTAAACTTATTAATTTGAATTGCCTTACTATATTCTTCTGAAGCCAAATTAATAATTTCTTCATCTTTTTCTAATTCTGATTTAAGCGCATTATGTAATCTATCGTCCCAAAATTTATATAAATTACTTCCAATTTTAGTTTTTAATTTTGTTCCCATTTCTAAACGATAAGGATAAATCAAATCTTTTGGCTTTAATAGCCCATACAATCCTGATAAAATTCTTAAGTTTTCTTGCGCAAAGTCTAATTCATTATTAGTAAGTGTTTCCGCCTTCAAACCTTTATAAACATCACCTTTAAACATAAATAAAGCTTGCCCGACACCATCAGAATTCCAATCTTGAAACCTTTGCCAATTTAATAGAGCTAGATTATAACTCAATTTCATCATATTTTCTATTTCACCTACTGTATAGTTTCTTAATTCTTTTACTAAATAATTAGTTTCTTCTGAAAATTGATTAGATGTACCTTTAATTATAAAATTATCACTTGCAAGTTTTTTAGCTGGAGAAATAATTATCTTCATTGTTATATTGTATTATTGCACAAAATTATCAATTTAATTCATGTATAACATACTAAAAAAATATAAACTAACTTCACTACACTTAATGGTAGTTATTTTAGGATTAACTGGTGTATTTGGGAAATTAATTTCATTAAGTGCAATTCATTTAGTTTGGTATAGAATGGGAATAGCTTTTATTAGTATTGCTATCTTTCTAGCATTTAAAAAACAATTATTTAGTATTAGTAAAAAAGATTTTCTTGGCCTTTTAGGAGTTGGTGCTTTAGTTACCTTTCATTGGTTATGCTTTTTTGAGTCAATAAAAGTATCAACTGTTTCAGTTGCTGTAGTTTGTTTAGCTACATCTTCTCTATTTTCAGCACTAATAGAACCCTTTTTTTTCAAAAGAAAATTTCTTTTTTATGAAGTAATAATGGGTGTATTAGTTGTTGTAGCATTAGCATTTATTATGGGCACAGAAACTAAGTATTTTTGGGGATATTTTTATGGAATTATGGCCGCTTTACTTGCCACTCTTTTTACCTTATTTAACGCTAAGTATATCAATAAAGTTGGAGCTGCTAAAATTACAATGATTGAAATGCTTTCAGGAGTAATAATTATTAGCTGCATTTTATTTTTCCAACAAGATTATACCATATTTACAACTAAAATATCAATTACTGATTTAACATACCTAGTTATTTTAGGAACGATTTGTACTGCATTGGTTTTTGTTTGGTTAACAGAAATCATGAGACACATAACCCCTTATTCATTAATAATGGCAATAAACCTTGAGCCAGTATATAGTATTATTTTTGCGTTATTAATTTTTGGTGACAATGAATTAATGAGCAGCTCTTTCTATTTAGGTAGTTGTGTTATTATTGGAATAGTTTTTTTAGATGGCTATTTAAAAAATAGGCAATAGTTATTGGTGAAATTCGTTTTGATTATTAATTTTGCACACTCAAAAATATATTATGAAAAAAATAACTTTATTATTTGTACTTAGCTTATCTATAATAACTCTTTCCTATTCACAAAGTAAATTTGGTAAAAATGAAATTAATAAAGAATCAATAGGTTATTCTATAAATGGTCATATAAAAAATCTTGCAAGTAATCAAGATACTCTTATACTGGCATCTTACAGAGCAACATTTAAAGGCACACAAAGTTTTGCAGTTGATACTGCTTTAGTTTTGAATGATAAAATTTTATTTAAAAAAAATACACCTCTAGATGAGGGAATGTATTTTATATTTGATCCTCAAACAGGAGGAATGCTTCTACCACTTTTTGTTACAAATCAAAATTTTTCTTTCTATTTTGACATAAAGAATTTTGATAATACGTTAAGGTTTGAAAACTCTTTGGATAATACGATTGCATCAGAATATCAAACATTTCTTCAAGCAAAATTAGAGATTAGAAAAATGCTTTCTAATAAACTTGATTCATTAGTTAACGATGATAGAGAAATAATAGAAAGTAAAATTTCTTCTATAAATAGTTCTGTTAAAAATTATACAAACAATTTTATTGATAAAAATTCAAAAACATTCTTTAGTAAATTTCTTAAAGCTAATCAACAAATAGAAATACCTGAATCCCCATTAGATAGTAATGGAAATCCAGATAGAAATTTTCCATACAATTTTTCAAAAAAGCACTTTTGGGATAACATTGATTTTACAGACTCAAGAATTCTAAGAACACCAATATTTTTTAACAAAATGGATCAATATTTTGATAAGATGACTGCTAAACATCCCGACTCTATTAATCAATCTGCGGATATTCTAATTAAACTTTCAAAAGCAAATGATGAAATTTTTCAATATGTTGTTTCCTACGTTACATCAACCTACGAACGCTCAAAAATAATGGGCATGGATGCAGTTTTTGTACATATGGTTGAAAAATATTATATTACTAATCAATGTGATTGGGTAGATTCAACAATGTTGGTTAAAATGCAGGATAGAGCACAAAAGATTGCTCCTAACTTAATAGGAAGAAAGGCTACAGAGTTTATAGCATATGGAACTGCATTTATGAAAGATACATTAGAGATTCCTCATACTCTTTCTGAAATTAAGGCAGATTATACAGTATTGGTATTTTTCGGCCCTAGTTGTGGACATTGTAAAAAAGAAATCCCTAAAATAAAAAATGATGTAGATTCATTAATATCAGCTGGTTATAACATAGAAACCTTTGCTGTAGCTACTGAATTTGATAAAAAAGAATGGAAGAAATTTATTAATGATCAAAAAATTGGTGATTGGATAAATGTGGCAGATATTAATCATGATGAAGATGGTAACCCTGTTGCAAGTAGTGACTGGAGAGATAAATACGATATATACTCAACTCCTGTTATTTATTTATTAGATAAAGAAAAAAAGATAATAGCTAAGAGAATTTCTCACACTCAATTAGTTGAAATACTTGGAAGATTACAGCAGGACAATTAAGTCTATAGCATAACTTCAGTTGCACCAGCATCTTTAGAAAGATAAAATCTTAAGTTATAATTTCTTAATAACTTATGCACTTCAGATTTTAGTGTACCAGCACCTATTCCATGAACTATAATTAGTTTTTGATAGTTACTATTTAACGCCTTTTCGATTCTTAGATGACACTCGTTAAGTTGTATTTGAACAATTTCAAAATTATCTAAATACTGATAATTTCCAGTTAAAAGTTCAATATGTAAATCGATTTTCAAAACTGAAACACTTTTATCTCTTTTAAAAGATTTACTTGATATATCTTTATTATCCTTTTGATGAAAATAATTACCATAAGCAGTGATTTTATCGGTATTTACTTCAATTTTAACTAAATCTTTTATTGAAGATAAAACCTCAAAACCATCTTCTGTTTTTACAGTGACTTTAGATTTAGAATTGATTTTTAGAATCATACCTTTTTGACTATCAGTTTTGAAAAGGATTTTATCACCAATTTTTAATTGCATTAGAAATATATTAAATGTGCGTGTAATTTACCATTACTATGCTCTAAAGTTGGCATCGGAAATTTAATAAAGCCAAAAGTATGTAAAACTGTATTCAATATTTTACTTTTTGTTTTAACCTTTGTAAGATCAATATCTAATGACAGCAGAATCTGTCTTTTTCTATTTGAATTATTCTCTTTTGGATAAGCTGAAACCATTCCATTTGCACCATGTCCTAATGCAAAATTTAACCACTGAGGGAAATTATTAGCTTTGATACCAAATAAGGACTTTATGTTAAAGGACAACCAGTAATTTTGTCCATTATAATCTTTTAATGCTCTTTGCAAGTGGTTTTCACCTAACTGTTCAGTATTTTTAATAGCCCATTGAGAAGGAGAGTATGAGTATTTAAGTTGAATCCTTTGCTCATTCCACCTTAATGCTTGACTAATAGCTAATAAAGAACCTGTTGTGTTTGCTATTAAATCAGCTGATGACGCTCCCCATTGCTCAGACTGTCCATCCAAAACCTCTATAATTGTTAAAAAAAAAGTTCCTGTCAAACCTCCGTACCATATTGCATTATTTCGCTTCATTCCAGTCCACTTATAAGCCTTAATACCAGCAACACCAGTATAGTAAGAGCTAGTCATATGCCCTAGCTTATCCATTTGTAGCCATTCTCCATTATCATTTATAAAATGAAAACTACTTTTAGGGTAATCAGCGTACCAAAGCTGATTTAAACCCACTAAAGCTAAAGTATATGAAGCTGCTTCTGAAATTAATAATATATTTCTTTTTTTCTTGTCAATAGTACTAACTAATCCTATATCTGAATCATTTTTCTGGTTGATAGCCATTTTAAAATCTTGTGCTGAACTAGTAAAGAAAAATAAATAAAATAATATTAGAAACAACTGTCTCATTTACAATATAGTAGCTTTAGCATCAGCTAAAATATCAAATACCTTTTCTTGTGTAGAAGCCTCAGCATAAGTACGTAAAACAGGCTCAGTTCCAGAAGGACGTATCATAAGCCAAGTATCTTCATCAAAGAAGAACTTAAAACCATCAGTAGTTTCAATTCTATCCACCTTATATTTTCCAAATTGAGTGAATTTACCTAATTTACAATCATCAATAATTTTTAATTTAGTGTCATTATCAATATGTAAATCAATACGTTCAAAAGCAAATTTACCTACAATTTCATATACCTCTTCTATTAAATCTTCAAGTGATTTACCAGATTTAGCCATAAATTCAAACAAGATCAATCCCATCCAAATTCCATCACGCTCAGGAATATGTCCAGTAATAGCAATACCACCTGACTCTTCACCTCCAAGCATTACATCTTCAGTTATCATTTTTCCAGCAATATGCTTAAAGCCAATTTGTACTGTTTCTTGATTTAAAGCATAGTGCTTACACATTTGCTCAACTTTTACTGAACATGAAAATGCAGTCACAACTTTACCTTTAATTCCTTTGTATTTTACCATGTAGTGAATTAGTAAAAGGATGATATGATGAGAATCAACAAAATTACCTTTGCTATCATAAAGCCCAATTCTATCTGCATCTCCATCAGTAGCCAATCCACAATCTAAAGGATTATTTTTCATCAAATCAGAAAACTCTTGTAAGTTTCTATGAATAGGTTCAGGAGCAGTTCCTAAAAACCCTGGATTCTCATCACAGTGTAATAAAGTAGTCTCTGGCAACAAACGTTTAACAACATTCATTCCTGAACCAAACATTGCATCATAAGCAAAATTCATATCAGAATTACGGATAGAATCTAAATCAAAATTAGCCTGGGCATGTTTACAATACATGTCCTCCAAATCAATATAAATCACTTTACCTTGAGATACTAAATTATCTAGATTTATTGAATCATAGTCAACTGTATTTGTATCAGGAATTTTATTTTCAACATCAGTAATATCATTAGGAAGTAAAGGACCTCCAAAATCACCTTTTAACTTATATCCATTATAACTTGGAGGATTATGTGAAGCTGTAATTACAACTCCTAATGATGCATTTTCGTTAACAACTCCTAGGGAAACCATAGGTGTAGAAACAAAACCTTTTGCTAACTTCACTAAAACACCTTTACTTGCTAACACTTTTGCAGCTGTTTCAGCAAAAAGCTCACCAGAAAATCGGCAATCATGCCCTATAACTACAGATGGATTTTTACTATTTTCATTTAGCCAATCAGCAACAGCAATACTTACTCTAGCTACATTATCAGTAGTATATTCCTTTGCAATAATAGCTCTCCAGCCATCAGTTCCAAACTTAATTTTAGTCATTTATAAATTTAAATATTTGTACAAAAATAAATAATTATCGCATTATTTTGCGCTTATTTAATGCCTTTTGATATTTACGCGCATTCACTAAATGTTTTGCATAAGTTCTAGCAAAATTATGGTAACCAGTAAAATCCTCTTTAGCACACATAAAAATATACTTATGTTCACTTGCATTTAAAACAGCATCGATTGCATTAATGGATGGAATACAGATAGGACCAGGAGGAAGACCCTTATTTTTATAAGTATTGTAAGGAGATTTAACTTTTTTATCTTTATTCAAAACTCTCTTTATTGTAAAATCACCAAGTGCAAAAATAAGAGTTGGATCTGATTCTAACTTCATTCTCTTTTTCAACCTATTAAGATATAATCCTGCTATCTCAGGGCGTTCATCTCTTTTTATACTTTGTTCTTTTTCTACAATTGAAGCCAAAACTGCAACCTGATAGTAATTAAGTTTAATCTGAGCAGCCTTTTTACTTCGAGATGAATTCCAGAAATTTGAATACTCTTTTATCATTCTATTCACAAAACCCTCTACAGATGTATTCCAATAAAACTCATAAGTATTTGGAATAAATAAGCAAGCAACATTTTCTGTATTGAGCTTTAATTTATTTAAGAATATGGAATCGGTAATATAATTAATGATAGATAATGAGTCTGCCTCTATTTGACCAGCAATCCTTCCCGCTAATTGTTCTTTATTTCTTAAATTATTAAAAGTAACTTTTATTGGTGTTTGCTTACCTGAACGCAATAAATTAATTAAATCATTATTATTTAATGCCCTATTAATTCTATATCTACCTGATTTAATATTAGTATCATATTTTTTTTGTTTTGCTAACCATTCAAAAGAATTAGCATTTATCAATAATCCATTTTCTAAGAGTACTTTTACAACATCTGGGAATTCAGAATTACTTGGAATATAAATATACTTTTCGGCATTATCAGTTAGCACTATATTGGGTTGATATACTCTTGAATATAATTCATAAACCATTCCAATACAACCAATTATTGCAAGAATAAAAAAAGCAATTATGAATTTACGAAATGATGATTTCTTTTTAAATTTTCTTTGTCTTTTCAATTTAAAGGTTTTCTAAAATTAAACTAGTATTGTAATCAGGGGCAATTTCTAAAATTTTATTTAAATACACTTTTACATTTATCAAATTATTTTGAGTTTGCGCACAAAGAACTAAATTTTCATATGCTAATATATAATCAGGATCTAAAGCAATAGCTTGTTTTAAATACAAATCTGCTAATATAAATTTTTGCTGTAAAATGAATATATATCCTAAATTCAGGTGTATTTCTTTGTGGGTTGGATTAAGTGCTAATGCAGTTTCAAAAATAACTTTAGCTGCCTTTAGTTGTTTATTGCCAATTAGGAAAGCTCCAAGCTTTAACTTATAGTCTATTACAAACGGCATTAGATAAATTGACTTATCATAATACCTTTTAGCATCCAATGTCAAATCTTTTAACGCGAACATTTCAGCCATTCTACTATAAGCCAATCCCAAGTCACTGTTGTTATACATTAGGCTATCAATAGTATTACTCATTACAAAATTAACTAGACCGTTAGCATCATTCTTAAGGTAAAAATATTGAATGTAAGCAGGGAAGTCAATTGCTGTCTGATTAAGATAAAACAATGCACTATCCAAGTAGATTGGATTTTGCTCAAAACTTTCAAAACGCTTTAAATAAGCTTTTGCTTTAGATAAATTAGTTGGGAAATCATTATTAATGGCAAACAAGCCTAAGAATTTTCCTTTTTTCTTTTTAATAGATGAAGGAATTGATATTTTATGATCAGAAATACTTACATGCTGTATGTCAGTGGTTGTTGACTTTGGCATGTGGCAAGAAGTACAATTTTGAGTTTGCTCATCTTTACAATCACTATGACATTGCATACATTTGTTATCAAAATAGGCGGTGGACACATTATTTACACTATTGTGAGGATCATGGCATGTAATACAAGTTATTTCAGCAGTTTTAAAACAAGCACTTTGCTTTAATCTTTCTACATGAGAGGCCATTATGAATGACTCTTCATTTTCATACTTTGGCAAATAGACATCCATCACCTCATTTAAATGCTTACCTGGTTTAAAATCAGTAAATGTTTTTCCATTAGCCAATACTGCAGTACCTTGTAAATGACATCTTTGACAAACATCAAACTGTAAATCCAATGGTAATCTTTTAGGGTTTACAATTGAATAATCTATGTACTTTGAAGTATCAATAATGTTACCCGCCAACTTTTGTTTTACATGTACCTCACCTGGCCCATGACATCTTTCGCAATCTATTCCGCTAGGAATAGCTTCATATTGATTAAGTGAGCCATCAACATGATCAGGATAGGCATTATGGCAACTCATACACTCTAAACCAATTTCACGTGAAAAACGTGTATTATTTCCATTTTCAAATCCTGGAGGTAAATCTGCAATTTTATTTTGGGTATAGTATGTATATGGCATTTGATGTACATAGCCATTAATTTCAAATAAGTGAGAATTTGTATGTTGTCCGCTTCCTATTTTATAATTTACTTTTTTGATAAGTTGATGTGTGGTATCTTTACCTTTTATTCTAAATTCTTTCAAATACAAGCTATCATTTTTCCAGAATGGTTTATAAGATAAATTTTTAATAGTATCTTTAATAATTGGCATTTCAGTTCCAGTTAAAGCCGAATGTTCTTTTGTAGCGAAGTGAAAAGATTTCCCCATTCCTGTTTGCATATATGAATCATATATTTCAGTATGACAAGCCCTACACTGCTCTTTACCTATGTACCTTACTGTATCGTTGTGATTTAAATATTCAGTATAATTACTTACCTCTCCTGTTTGACAAGAAAACAATAGGATAGAAAAAATAAATAGTACTAAACTAGTTTTCATCTATTTAAAACATAATTATTATGTTGAACCATCTCAAAACCTCCGGAATGAAATAAAGCCAAACTTTCTTTGTTTGAAGAAGAAATTTCTGTGTGCAATTGCTTCAAATTTAATTTTTCCCAAGCGTACTTAATAAGTAAAGTAAGTGACTGCTTAGCAAAACCCTTTCTTCTATATTGCTTAAGAATAACTATTCCTACTGATGCATTTTGCTTTATAAAATTATAATCATACAAATCAATACAACCTACTGCTTTTCCATTCCAATCAATCACAAATCGAAATTGTTCAGAAATAGCAATATCTTCTGTTGCGTGAGTTATGTAATTTGCAAGTTGTGATAATGAAAACGGTTCAGTTGTACCACTAACGGACCAAATTGATTTATCATTTTCTAATGAAAATAGAAAATCTAAATCATTAATTTCTAAAGTCCTAAGACTTATTAGAGAAGATTCTAGCATGCAAATTCGCCAGCAAATACCATACTAGCATCTCCACTCAACCAAATATTACGGTAACCACCATTAAACTCTTCAAAGCTAACAGTCAGCTCTCCCCCATTAGTTTTAACATTCACAAGACTTTCTTCAATACAATTTGCATAGTGCATAGCTATAGCTGTAGCAACAACTCCGGTACCACAACTTAATGTTTCTTCTTCCACACCTCTTTCATAAGTACGTACTTGTAAATCATTAGCATCCAAAACAAAATTTACATTTATCCCATCCTTTTTAAAAGGTGATGAATTTCTTATCTTCCTTCCTTGTTTACAAACATCAATATTCTTTAAATCATCAACCATTTCAATATAATGAGGTGATCCGGTATTTAAAACTAAACCATCACCGACACCTTCAATTTCTTTTACATCTTGCATCTGCAGATAAATACCATCATCCATTAATCTGCCTTTATGTTGACCATCAATTGCCATAAAAGTAGTTTCATTTTCAATCATTTCTAACATTTGAGCAAAAGCAATTATACATCTACCTCCGTTCCCACACATACTTGACTGCTTTCCGTCAGCATTAAAATAAATCATCTCAAAATCAAGGGTATCATGCTCGCGCAATAAAATTAAACCATCTGCACCGATTCCCATTCTCCTCTCACATAGTGCAGCAATCAAATCATTATCGGCAAGGTCGAATTCTTTATCTCTATCATCAATCATGATAAAATCGTTTCCTGTCCCTTGATATTTGTAAAATTCTATAATCATTTTGTAAAAATAGAAAATACTTACTGGTTATAAGTTATTAGTTGTTAGTTTTTAATAGCCATGAATAGACAACAATAAATAGCATTTCCTACATAGTTATTTTTTTAAGTTACTTTAGGCTGATATATTTATAAAACTTACTTTTGCAACTCTTTTATAACTAAAAATAAATCGTATGTCAGCATCTTATGAAACACAATTGAATGATTGGGTAAATAAAGAAAAATTAGGAGTAAATTTATTAAACTCTGTAGGTACTTTAATGTATGATAAAGGAATTGAATTAATCCTTTTTAGAAATCAATTATTAGAAATTGGGGTTTCGGAATTAATGCATTCTATTTCATATGCTAACAATGTGGTAGATAGAAAGGTAGATATTGAAACTGCTGCTGCATTAGCTAAGGAAATGTTAAACCTTGACTTAGCTCCTTCCAAATTAGATATAGGTTTACTGAGTGCAGAATATTTTGAACAAGGTGCAACAGATGTAAATACTTTCTTAACTACAAAATTAGCTAACTTTATTGGCTCAGATAAAGATAAAGTTAAACCAAAAGATGTTATCCTTTATGGGTTTGGTAGAATTGGAAGACTAGCCGCTAGAGAGCTTATAAAACAAGCTGGAAAAGGACAACAATTAAGATTAAGAGCTATAGTTGTAAGACGACTTACTGATGCTCAAATTATTAAAAGAGCTGATTTATTAAGAAATGACTCCGTTCATGGAGCATTTAAAGGAGTTGTTAATGTTGATTTGGCTAACCAAGCTATAGTAGTTAACGGACAAGTTATTAAATTTATTGATGGAGGTAATCCTGAAGATATTGACTATACTAAGCATGACATTGAAAATGCATTATTAATTGACAATACAGGAGCATTTACAGACAAAGAAGCTCTATCAAGACACTTGCAATCAAAAGGAGTAAATAAAGTATTATTAACCGCTCCCGGAAAAGGAATTCCAAACATTGTTTATGGAATTAACAATAAAGAAATTAATGTTGATACAACTGATATTTTTTCCGCAGCTTCTTGCACAACAAATTGTATAGCTCCTATTTTACATGTTATTGAAAATAAATATGGTGTAAACAAAGGGCATTTAGAAACGGTTCATTCATATACAAATGATCAAAATTTGCTAGACAACATGCACAATAAACCAAGAAGAGGAAGATCAGCAGCAATTAACATGGTAATCACATCAACCGGAGCAGGTAATGCTGTTACTAAAGTAATACCTTCTTTAGCTGGGAAACTCTCAGCAAATGCTGTTCGTGTTCCTACACCAAACGTTTCATTAGCAATTTTAAAACTAAACTTAAATAAATCTACTTCACTAGAAGATATTAATGAAACAATGAGAATGGCAGCTCTAAACGGAAATCTAGTGAATCAAATTAACTATCAAATTGACCCTGAATTAGTTTCTACTGATATTATTGGAAATAATTGTTGTTCAGTATATGATAGTAAAGCAACTATTGTTACTGAAGATGGTGAAGATATTGTACTATACATTTGGTATGATAATGAATTTGGCTATACAAAACAAGTTATCCGTTTAGCAAAACAGATTGCTAAAGTAAGAAGGTTGACTTACTATTAATAGTTACTCAAGATGAAGTTAAAGGAAAAATATTTTCTTTGGTATAAGTTACTAAATTCATCTTTTACAGGATTATCAATTGGTATATTATTTACAATTTACCAACCTATAACTGACCCATCAATTTATTCTTTAGGGGGAAT
>CATIQX010000215.1 GCA_949531795.1 Cryomorphaceae bacterium
ATATTTTGGGAGGTATGTTTTGGGGACTATTTGTAAGTTTGCTAGTATATTATATTTATAAAATGAAAATAAAAGATTTTGACTTCTTGTGGTTTGGATGGTTAGCATTAGTATGTATTTGGAATTTTGTTTGGCCTGAAGTACCTCCTATTGCAGATGTACTTGTAGCTATGATTTTATCGCTAGCAGTAATAACAATTAAAAAAAGAAATACATGAAAAAAATACTATTAATATCCTTAGTAATTATTACAGGATTTCAATCTTTTTCACAAAAAATAAAAAAAGGAATTTCTTTTTCTTTAGAAGTTAGTACAAAAAATGATTTACAAAAACCAAAGCTAGTTGTTGGTATAGTGGTCGATCAAATGCGTTATGACTACATCTACAGATTTTGGGATGATTTTGGAAATGATGGTTTTAAAAGACTTATAAATGAAGGTCATTTTTTCAGAAATGCACAGTTCGGATATGTACCAACTTACACTGGACCCGGACATGCTAGTATTTATACCGGAACAACACCCTCCGTTCATGGAATTATAGCAAATGATTGGTATGACAAGAAAACTGAAGAATATATTTATTGTGCTGGAGATGGCGATATGCATACTGTCTGCGATTGTGACCAGAAAAATACGGATGTAGTATCTGCTGATGGAAAAATGTCACCACACCACATGCTTACCACGACTTTCAGTGACGAATTAAAGCTTTTTAATAATAAAAGTAAAGTATTTGGAATCTCACTAAAAGATAGAGGAGCAATTCTACCAGCAGGACATTCTGCTAATGGAGCTTTTTGGCTGAGCAGTGATGGTAAGTGGATTACCTCTTCTTTTTATATGGATCAACTTCCTGATTATATTAAAACAATAAATGATAATAATCCGTCAGAAACTTATCTTAAAGGAGAGTGGACCGTAAAAGGAAAATTCTCTCATAATCTTGACGCTTTATTACTAACTGGAGCAAAATCGATAAAAAAGACACCATTTGGGAATAGTATCTTAAAAGACCTTGCAATTGATATTATAAATGAAGAAAAATTAGGACAAGGAAATCAAACAGATGTAATCACAATTAGCTTTTCTTCTACTGATTATATTGGCCATCAATACGGACCACATGCTGCAGAAATCAAAGACACCTATATTAGATTAGATAAAGATATATCAGAAATTTTGAATAGTCTAGACAAAGAAATTGGTTCGAAAAATTTAGTCCTTTTTATTACCGCTGATCATGGAGTTGTTTCTGAACCACAAGAACTTTTAGAAAGAAATATTCCTGCAGGATATTTTGATGGATCTGTTATGAGAACAGAATTATCAACCCATCTAATTATTAATTATGGTGAAGGAGAGTGGATTAAAAACTACTCTAACAACCAATTATTTTTAAATCAAAAATTAATTTCAGAACGAAACATAAATCTTCAAGAAATTGAGAGAAAATGTGCTAATTTCTTTTTGAAATATGAATGGGTTAAAAATACCTATACAGCAACTCAAATAAATGAAAATGAATATAATAATTCATTTCATTCCTTAATTCAAAGAGGTTATAATCAGAAAAGATCAGGTGATGTTATTGTCAGCTTACAAACTGGTTGGCTATCATCTTACTGGGAAAAAGGAGGTACAACTCACGGATCATCTTATAGTTATGACACTCATGTCCCACTAATATTCTGGGGAGGAACAATACCTCAAGGACAAACGGACAGAAAAGTAAATATCCGCGATATTGCACCAACAATTTCTACAATTTTAGGAACAGCATATCCAAATGGCTGTACCGGAAATCCTTTACCAGAAGTAACTGAGTGAAAGAAATAAAGGCAATAGATTATTCAATTTGGATTGGAGAAAATTCCCTTTCCAAACTTGATATTTCTACATACTCCAAAGTTGCTATTTTGGTAGATGAAAATACAAAGAGAGATTGTTTATACAAACTCCCAAAAATAGAAAACCCACTAATTATTGAAATTAAATCAGGGGAAGAATACAAGAATATCAGCACCTGTAATTTCATTTGGGAACAACTCACTATAAATAATTTTGACCGAAATTCACTACTCATTAACTTAGGAGGAGGAGTCATTGGTGATATGGGAGGGTTTTGTGCTGTAACATATAAAAGAGGCTTAGAATTCATTCATATCCCTACTACTTTACTTGCTATGGTAGATGCTTCAGTCGGAGGAAAATTAGGGATTGATTTCAAAGGATTTAAAAACCAAATCGGACTTTTTCATAATCCTAAAGCAGTCTTAATTTCAACTGAATTTTTAGACACATTAGATGAAAGTGAGTTGAAATCAGGTTTTGCAGAAGTTATAAAACACGCATTAATTTTAGACAATCCTCTTTGGATAAAATTGAAAAATACAACTTTTACTGATTTGGATTGGGAAGATATTATTAACCACTCTGTTCAGATAAAAAACAAGATTATTTTAGAAGATCCTTTTGAAAAAGGAGAACGAAAGAAGCTCAACTTTGGTCATACTTTTGGTCATGCGATTGAAAGTTATTACTTAGAGAAAGGAACACCTATTTCACATGGTGAAGCAATATTTATGGGAATGATATTAGAAACTGGAATTTCTGATTTATCAGAAAATGAAAAAAATGAAATTAAGGATTATATAATTAGTAATTTTGCTCTACCATATACTCCAAAAAAAACATACTTACATAAATTTCTAATAAACGATAAGAAAAACCAAGATGGAAAAATTAATTTCACTTTATTAAGTGAAATAGGAAATTGTTCGTTCGACAATCTATTCTCACTAGATGAATTATAAAATTTCACATCCTACAAACGTGGTGGAGTGTGAAATTGACTTACCAGCTTCAAAAAGTATTTCAAACCGATTAATAATCATACAAGCACTTTGCAAAGAAAAATTTTCAATTACAAATCTGTCAAATTCTGAGGATACAAAATCTTTACAGAAAGCTTTAAAAGACACTACAAATACAATTGATATTGGTGATGCAGGTACTTCCTTTCGTTTCTTAACTGCATATCTTTCTAGTTTGGTTGGTAGTAGATTTATTCTGACTGGAAGTAATAGAATGAAAGAAAGACCCATTAAAGAATTAGTAGATGCTTTACTGAAATTAGGAGTTGAGATAAAATATTTAGATAAAATAGGCTTCCCTCCTTTAGCAATTTCAGGATCTGACATAAAAGAAAACAAAGTAACTATTGATGGGAAAATAAGTTCCCAATTTATTTCTGCTCTTTTATTAATTGCTCCAACTTTAAAGAATGGAATAAAACTTAAAATTTCAAGTAAAATAGTTTCTAAACCTTACATAATAATGACTTTAAAACTTATGGGAGAATTTGGAATTTTTCATACTTGGCAAGAAAATACAATCGAAATAAAACCACAGAAATATATTGCAAAAGACTACGATATAGAGGCTGATTGGTCGGCAGCATCTTTTTGGTATGAAATTGCAGCACTTTCAAGAAGCTGTAATATTATATTAAATGGATTAAGTAAAAATTCTATTCAAGGAGATAGAAAAGTTATAGAGTTATTTAAAAATTTAGGAGTACAAACTAAATTTAAAAATGGAAGTACTATACTCACTAAGAAAAAAGAAAATATCATTTCAAAAGAAATAAACTTAATCAACACACCAGACTTATACCAACCTTTTAAATGCACTCTTTTTTCAAAAAACTTAACAACTAAATTTTTAGGATTACAAACCTTAAAAAATAAAGAAACAAACAGAATAAAAGCAGTAGAAAAAGAATTGTTAAAACTAAATACAACTAAAAAAATAACGACTTACAAGGATCACAGAATGGCAATGAGTTTTGCCCCCCTATGTTTGAAATATGACACATTACAGATAAATGATGTGGATGTAGTAAACAAATCATATCCTAACTTTTGGAACGATTTTAAAAAAGGAGGTTTTATAATAAAGCCATTAACTCACTAAGGCAAAATATCTCATGAACTACTGCGTTCGTGTGAGCCAACTTATTTGGATTAAAATAAACACCCTGCATACCCATTTTTTCTGCACCTAATACATCAACAGGGAAGTCATCTCCAATCATAATACTTTCATCCAAATTTGCCTTTGCCTGTTCTAAAGCAAACTCAAATATTTTAGCATTTGGCTTCTTCACTCCTACTTGTTCAGAAGTCACAATCACATCAAAATATTGTGTTAAATCAGACGATGCTAATTTGATATGTTGCACCTCTTCAAATCCATTAGTAATTATATGTAGTGAGTACTTTTTTTTCAAATATAATAGAACTTCATGAGTATATGGGAAAAGAGAAGTTTTAATTGGACATTGTTTTATGTAAGCCAAGCCAAATTGCTCTGCTAGTTCTGAATCATCAATATCATATTCGGCTAACGCTAGTTGAAATCTTTTCCCTCTTAACTCATCTTTCTTAATCTTGTCATTTCGATATAAATCCCATAATTTTTCATTATGTATTTTATATTTCTTTATAAAGTTATCTGAATTATCTATTCCTTTTTCAATTAGTTTAAAGTCCTTAATTAATTGCAAAAGAGTTGTGTGAGAATTTTTTTCAAAATCCCATAATGTGCGGTCTAAATCAAAAAAAATATGTTTTATCATTAATTTATATTTCTTATGAAACGCATAGTATCTTTCTGAATATTCTCGTCTCGTATCTCACAAATAAAATGATTAAATATTGAATTGTGATTTCCTAAATTAATTATTCCCATTTTAAATATGTATTATTTTAAGCATCTCCTCATACACATTTCGCCAACCTTTCCATACCCCCATATCACTAAAAGTATCGTTATGCCAAATGCTTATTAACAGGCCATCTACTTGTTTCACTTCATTTATAATTTCACCTAATTGCTTTAATACATCATCAGGATTTAACTGCATATTAAACTTTAATGTATCATCAACTATTGCAAAAGGATAAATTTTAATAGGTAAAACCTGCTCCACATCTAAGTTGTAGAATGTAAATGAACTAGCAATACCTGCCCTAAACCCTAAAGTAGAAGCATAACCCATTGTATAGTCATTATTAATACCAGCCTCTAATAAACGTTTATATGTTTGAGGCAATGATAGTTGTAAAAAATGTTGACGACTAAAAGTAACTTCTCTCCTTTGAATATCCTCAAGACGTTTTATCTCAACTGCTAATTGGTCTTCTTTAATACTTGAACCAAAAGAGGGATGAATACCCACTGGAGCCAAATCAGCTAAACGTTTTACTAAAGCTTGAAATTTACTATTTGTATGAGAGATGTTTTTATCATTCAAGCCATAATCCCCAAGTAGCACAAAATAACGCAAATCAAGACCATATTTCTTCTGTAAATTAAATTGAAAGGAATAAGTGTCAAAAGGGTCTTTTCTTCTCTTTAAGCTAACTGCAACTGCCATTTTTAATGAATCAATATCAAACCGCAACATTGCTTTTAATAGAAAAGCAACTGAACGTACAAAACCTTTACCTTTATACATATATGCATTATCAATATCAATAGTTGAAATGTAATTAAATACTGGATATTTTATTTGCAAATCAGGAAACTTATTCCCAATAATACTTATTAATTGCTTAGCCCAGATATTTACAACTGGCTTTTGTAAAAAATTATTTTTAAAGGCTAAACTCTCCTCTGCTTTAAATCTATTATAATTATCCTTTAAGTGAGGTAAATACTCCTCATACCTGCTTACTAAGTAGAAACTTGCAGCAAAAATATCATATGCAAAAGCATTTTCTCTTAAGGTTTGAAAAAAAACTGGACAGTTTTCGTGCTCACCTATTTGGATAAACACTTCATTTATTCCTCGTTCATTTAATAAAGAATGAGCCTCTACAAATATTTCATTCTCACAAATTGGTAATAGTGAATAATTCAATTTTGAAGTTTGAGCAGTTAAGTAAGCTTGCTTGTCTTCAGTTAATAGATATTCTATTTGGTAAATCTCATTAAAAATTAGCGAAAAGACATACTGATGCCTGGCTGAAATCTTAGGGATATATACTAACAAGCTTTGCATTAGGCAAATATAAAAAAAAGGGCTTATCGCAATGATAAACCCTTTCTAGATAATTAAATTATTAATTATGCTAAAGCATTTACATGCTTAGATAATTTTGACTTCAAATTAGAGGATTTGTTCTTGTGAATAATATTTCTTTTTGTCAATTTATCCAACATACCTGAAACTTTAGGAAATAAAGCAGCTGCTTCTTTTTTATCTGTTAAAGCACGCAAAGTCCTTACTGCATTTCTTACAGTTTTATGCTGATACTTATTTAACAATCTTTTTGTTTCTGATTGTCTTATTCTTTTTATTGCTGACTTATGATTTGCCATAGTTTTAAATTTTAGTAGCCCGACGGAGAATCGAACTCCGGTTACATGGATGAAAACCATGCGTCCTAACCACTAGACGACCGGGCC
>CATIQX010000216.1 GCA_949531795.1 Cryomorphaceae bacterium
GTTAAAAATATGCAATGAATTTCCTGAAAATTGTTTCCCTATGATGGGATTACATCCGTGTGATGTAAATAAAGATAATATAGATAATGAACTAGTTCATGTAGAACAAGAATTGGCAAAAGGAAAATATATCGCTGTAGGTGAAATTGGTTTGGACTTACATTGGGATAAAACAAAATTAGAAATTCAGAAAGAGGCATTTATTCATCAAATTGAAATAGCAAAAAAATACAAACTACCTATTGCCATTCATGTGAGAGATTCATTTACTGAGGCTATTGAAATCATTGAAAAGTTGAATGACGAAAACTTAAGTGGGGTCTTTCACTGCTTTACTGGTTGTGTCGAAGATGCCCAAAGAGTTATCAATTTAGGAGGTTTTTATTTAGGAATTGGAGGAGTATTAACTTTTAAAAACTCAGGATTGGACAAAACTATTGCAGAAATTAAACTCCAATATTTAGTTTTAGAAACAGATGCACCATACCTTGCTCCAACTCCCTTTAGAGGAAAAAGGAATGAAAGTAAATACATTGTAAATATTGCAGAGAAAATAGCAGAAGTACATCAAATAGATATAGAAGAAGTAGCAAAAATTACGACCATAAATGCAAAAAAATTATTCGGATTATGATAAATAAAAGAACATTGCTTATTTATACTGGAGGAACTATAGGAATGGTAAAGGATAAGTTGAAAAAAACCTTAGTTCCTTTTAATTTTGATGAGTTATTAAAAGCAATTCCTGAGTTAAAAAGTGAAGATGTAGATTTGGATAATATAAGTATTACAAAGCCTATTGATTCTAGTAATATGAACCCTAGTGTTTGGACAGAACTAGCTATACTAATTAAAAAAAATTATGAAAAATATGATGGTTTTGTAATTCTTCATGGATCGGACACTATGGCTTATACATCATCAGCATTAAGTTTTATGTTAGAAGGACTTAACAAAGCAGTTATACTTACGGGTTCGCAAATTCCCATTGGAGCTAGAAGAAGTGACGCTAAAGAAAACTTAATTACAGCTGTAGAAATTGCAAATAGCGGAAAAGTTAGTGAGGTATGTATTTTTTTTGAAGACCAATTGTACAAGGGAAATCGTACAGTAAAAGTAAATACCGAACATTTTGAAGCTTTCGAATCGCCTAACTACCCTATTTTAGCTGAAGCAGGTGTGAATATAAAATATAAATCATCTATAGCTAAACCAGAAAATAAAAATCTTATTGTTCATCAAAATATTAGTAATGATGTAGCTATCTTAAAATTATTTCCTGGAATTACTATCAATACTATTAAAGCGATTATAAATAGTGCTAAGGGAATTGTAATTGAAAGTTTTGGAGCAGGAAATGCACCTACTACAAATGAACTAAGCGCTTTACTTAGTACGGCTAATAAAGAAGGAAAAATCTTAATTAACATTACACAATGCTTACAGGGGAGTGCTGTTGATGGACAATACGAAACCAGTGAACCTTTCGGAAAATCAGGGGTTATTTCAGGAAAGGATTTAACCACTGAAGCTGCTATTACAAAACTAATGTTCTTATTAGGAAAAGTATTAAACGATGAAGAAATCAAGATAGAATTACAAAAAAATATAAGGGGCGAGATTACCAACTAATTTTTTAGATTTGCTGCCCAATTGGTGAGGTGGCCGAGTGGCTTAAGGCGCACGCTTGGAAAGCGTGTAAACGGGAAAC
>CATIQX010000217.1 GCA_949531795.1 Cryomorphaceae bacterium
ACAATCTTCCTGGAGTAGCTACTACAATATCTGCACCATTTTCTAGCCATTTTTTTTGTGTATTCATGTTGGTTCCTCCATAGACACCAACTACACGGCATGTAATGTATTTTGTTAACAGTTCTAAGGTTTCTACAACTTGAGCAACTAGTTCTCTGGTTGGCACTAAAATTAATATCCTAGGGTTGTTTTGTTTGGAATAACTTAATTCTTGTAATAGTGGTAAACAATAGGCAATCGTTTTCCCTGTTCCCGTTTGGGCAATTCCTACAAGGTCCTTCCCTGCTAGTATTTTGGAATATGTTTCTTGTTGAATAGGAGTTTGTTGCTGAAAACCTAAATCATCAATTGCATTTTGCAATTGTTTATTAAGGTTAATTTTGTTAAAATTGCTCATCATTAATAATTTACGCAAAAATACCTTTTTAAATAAAATCCCCACCAAGTTGGTGGGGATTTATCTTTTTTAAAAAATTAAATTGCTTATTTATCAATAAGTTTGGTTATTTAGCCGAAGTGTTCACTTTTTTTCATTATTTCTGATAATTTCATACCAGTTATTTGAATTAAAGATTCTTGCTCTTTTTTTTACAATAAATAATTGTATTTATCCTTCACAACTCTTACAAGAAACTAAGTTTGTTACCATTTCTTTAGAAACACTTTGGCTTCTTTGGTAATAAAGAGTCTTAATACCTAGTTTCCAAGCTTCAATTATTAGGTTATTCACTTCTTTAATTGGTACAGTAGACGGGATGTTTATATTTAAACTTTGTGCTTGATCGATATATTTCTGACGAATAGAAGCTTGTTGGATAATTTCAAGCTGACTAATTTCTTTAAAGGTTTTAAATACTTCCTTTTCTTTTTCTGAAAGTTCATTTATATGATCTACACTACCATGGTTTAACATTATACCCCTCCATACCTCTTCATTATCAATTCCTTTTTCAATTAATAGTTTTTCTAGGTATTTATTTTTACGCATGAAGTTTCCTTTGGCCAATCCTACTTTATAGAAATTACTATAGAAAGGCTCTATTCCAGGAGATGTTTGTCCTAATATAGCTGATGAAGAAGTAGTTGGTGCAATTGCCATTAGAGTTGTATTTCTTCTTCCATATCCTTTTAGCAACTCTGGTTCGCCATAAATTCTTGCTAATTCAATGGTTGCTTTTTCAGCTTTCTCACTTATTTCTTTAAATATAGAATCTGTTAATTGCTTTGCCTTCATTCCTTCAAATGGAATCATGTTTTTTTGTAAATATGAATGCCATCCTAAAACACCTAGCCCTAATGCTCTATGTCTTTTTGCAAAGTTTTGTGCATTTCTTAAGTAGTAGTTGCCTTCTGTCTTTTTAATAAATTCTTCTAGTACTGCATCCAAAAAGAAAGTAGCTAATTTTACAGCTTCTGTATCCTTCCATTCATCATATGCCTCTAAATTTAATGATGATAAACAGCAAATGAAAGACTCATCAATGCTTGAAGGTAATGCAATTTCTGAACAAAGATTACTTGAATTAATCATCATTCCTTTATCTTTATACACCTGAGGCTTGTTACGGTTTACGTTATCTGAGAAAAATATATATGGTAATCCTTTTTGTTGACGATTTTCTAAAACTTTAGCCCATATTTTTCTCTTTTCTAAATCTCCTTCTATCATATCATTCATCCAGTAATCTGGCACACAAACTGCATAAAATAGATTTTGAATTGGATTTCCAATACTTTTAATCTGCATGAATTCTTCAATATCTGGGTGATCAATATCAAGGTAAGCAGCAAATGCTCCTCTTCTTACCCCTCCTTGAGAGATAGTATCCATAGTTGTGTCAAATAATTTCATAAAACTTACTGCACCACTACTCTTTCCATTATCCTTTACAGCACTTCCTCTTTCACGCATAGCACCAAAATAACCAGATGTACCTCCACCTATTTTCGTTTGCATAATTACCTCTCCTAATTTATGAGTAATATCCTCTATTCTGTCAGGAATATGCACATTAAAGCATGAAATCGGTAGCCCTCTCTCGGTACCCATATTTGCCCATATTGGAGAACTTAAACTCATCCATCCTCTTTCTATTAATTCCTTAAAACCTTCTTTTAGTTCAGGACGAAACAAATTTTTTGCAGCTGCTGTGCACACCCTGTCAATTGCTCCTTCAACAGTTTCTCCTTGTAATAAATATCCTCTGTTTAATATTTGTTCACTTTCTGTATTTTTCCACCAATATCTTTCCATAATTTCTTAAATATTTTAAAATAAATCTGAAGCTGTAATGCTTTTATCATGTTTAGTATAGTCAACTGGTCTTTTTGCAAAGAAGTCATCCATACTATTTGAGAAAACTTCTTTCTCAAACCAAGCCATTGGCTCATATGCTTCATAAGGGATATTAAATACTGGTTTTATACCTATTTTCAATAAACTTTCATCTGTGCGATATTTCATAAAGTTAAGCAAGTCCTTTTTGTTTATAAATTCTAGTTCTCCTTGTTCAAATATCCAATCTAGCAATCTACTTTCAATATCCATTGATTCTGTTACCATAAATCTTATTTTATTTACACTTTCAGTATCAAAAAATTCAGGATTTTCTTCTTTTATCTTATTGATGATATACATACCAGCATTTGCATGTAACTGCTCGTCAATTGAAGTCCATGCAATAATGTTACTTACGTTCTTCATGTAACCCTTAAATCGAGTAAATGAAAGAATAATAGCGAACTGACTAAATAAGGATACATTTTCAATAAGAATAGAAAATAAGATAAGTGTATTTGCATATTCTTTCTTATCATCAGAATTAGCTTGAGAAAGTGCATTTTGTAAGTAATCAACTCTTTCTTTTATAATTGGAATACTAATCAAATTCTCAAATTCGTCATTGTATCCTAGTACATCTAAGAGTCTTGAATATGCTTCAGAATGCCTAAACTCACATTCTGCAAAAGTACTTCCTAAACCATTGAACTCTGGTTTAGGTAAATGGTTATATAAGTTTCCCCAAAAAGTTTTAACAGAAACTTCAATTTGTGCAATTGCCAGTAAAGCATTTTTAATTGAATTCTTTTCTGCTTCACTAAGATGAGATAAAAAATCCTGTGTATCAGCAGTAAAATCTACTTCAGAGTGTACCCAAAATGATTTATTTATTGCATCTGTAAATTCAAGTACTTCTGGGTACTCAAATGGTTTGTAATTTCTACGATAGTCAAATATTCCCATATCATTTTAAGCTTTATATTAATATAAATTAGTAGTTTACTATGCTTCTTTATTGAGTAGAGAATAATTATAGATGTGAATTTTCACACTAGTAAATTATAATCTTACTTTTGATGCGAAAGCAGATTCTAGTAATAAAAAGGCTGGTATCTGACTTATAACTAACTATTAATTATAGTGCTATTTACAGTTGCGCAACAGTTCGTGATTTTCGCACGATTCCCCATTATCTTTTTAAATATTCTTTCTTAGTATGAACTAACAAAGATTAAAACTAGTTGCAATTATAAGTATTTAAATTACTCAACAATGAAACATTTAATTCTTTAAATTTTATATTTATTAACAGCTTATTATAATAAGTATTTTTTTTAAAATTATTGAATTTCATCAAGTTCCAACCATCTCAATTCTTTTTCATCAATAAGTTTGATTATTAAGCCCAAGCGTTCACTTTTTTCCATTATTTCTGATAATTTCATGTCAGGTTTTTGAATTAAAGATTCTAGCTCCTTCTTTTCTATTTCTAATTCAGAAAGTTCTTTCTCTAAATTATTATATTCAAATTGATCATTAAAAGAAAGTTTCTTTTTAGGAGTTTTTGCTTTTGAATTTTGTTTTTCTAGATGTTGAATTTTTTTAAACTCTTTTTCTTGGGCTATTTCTTTTTCACGATATTGAGAGTAAGTACAATAATGATCCTCTATCTCTCCATTTCCTGTAAATACAAAAAGGTGCTCGGTTAATTTATCCATAAAGAATCTATCGTGAGATACTAATATCAAACAGCCTTTGTATTGTAAAAGGAATTCTTCTAATTTAGTTAGGGTAAGTAAGTCTAAATCATTGGTTGGCTCATCTAAAATTAAGAAATTAGGATTTTTCATAAGTACAGTAAGTAGATATAACCTACTTCTTTCCCCACCACTTAATCTTTTAACTTCAGTGAATTGCATTTCTGGAGTAAACATAAAGTGTTCAAGTAACTGTGAGGCACTTACTTTTCTATTATCTGACATTACAATAAATTCTGCAATATCTTTAAGTACGGTTATTACTCTTCTATCTTCATCAGTGTCTAAACCTCCTTGAGTGAAATAACCATAATTTATGGTTTCTCCTACATTGATTTTACCACTATCAGGCTTTTCTCTTCCTGTTATAATATTTAAAAATGTACTCTTCCCTACTCCATTTTTCCCTAATATTCCTATCCTCTCTCCTTTTTTAAAAGTATAGTCAAACCCATCAAGAATAGTTAAATCTCCAAAACTTTTTTTAATATTTTTTAGTTCTAATATTTTACCTCCCATCCTATCCATTTTTACATCAATATTCAATTCTTGGGTTATTCTTTTGGAACTTGCTTTTTTCTTTATTTTATCAAAGTTATCTATTCTAGCTTTTGATTTTGTAGTTCTTGCTTTAGGAGATCTTCTTATCCATTCTAACTCTTTTTTCATCAGCTTTTTTGCCTTTCCAATCTCTACATCAAAATTACTTTCTCTTTCGGCTCTTTTTTCTAAGAAATAGGAAAAATTCCCTTTATGATGATATAGGTTTCCTCCTTCTAACTCCATAATATTATTGCAAACTCTCTCCAAGAAATACCTGTCGTGAGTTACCATTAAAACAGTAATATTTTGTTGTTGCAAGAATTTTTCTAACCATTCTATCATTGATATATCCAAATGATTAGTTGGTTCATCTAAAAGTAATATATCCGCATTTTCTAATAATAAAAGCGCTAGGGATAATCTTTTTTTTTGTCCACCTGATAAAGCACCTACTTTTTGCTGAAGATTATTGATGTTAAATTTTGATAGTATTTGCTCACTTCTCCTTTGATAATCCCAAGCATTTTCTTGCTCCATTTTGGCAGTAAGTTCTTCTACCAATTTTCCAGTTTGTGAACTCCCATTATTGCTATGATTCTCTACTGCTTTTTCATAATCCTTTACAAGAATACTTATTTTATTATGCGCACTATTTATAAGTTCATTTATAGTTAATCTATCATCAAATATAGCATCTTGAGAAAGATATGAGACCTTACATTCATTCCTGAAAACCACTTCTCCTTCATCTGAAGAATCTTGTCCTGCCAATATTTTTAGCATTGATGATTTCCCTGTTCCATTATTGGCAATTAGTGCTACTTTATCTCCTTTGGACAAACC
>CATIQX010000218.1 GCA_949531795.1 Cryomorphaceae bacterium
ATCAATATTGCAAATGGTGTTATTGCAACGTCAACAAGAGTTCTAGACAATGAAGAATTAGCAAATAACAATCATGGATACGAACAAGAAACTATTTTAGAAGAAACAGCTACCATCTATTTTCTAGTAAACAAAGCTAACATCAGAGTAACTGAAAAAAGTGACGTTGACATTAATAAATTAACTGCATTTGCTAAAAATGGGTACAAAACTCATTCTATTGAAATTAAATCTTTTGCTTCTCCTGAAGGATCAGTAAACATGAATGATAATGTTTCAGACAATAGAATGAAAAGCACACTAAATTATACTAAAAGATTATTACGTAAACTTAAAGTAGATGGGGCAAGAAATTCTGAACTATACACTGAAACTTCAATTGGAGAAGACTGGGCAGGATTTGAATCTTTGGTACGAGCTTCTGATATAAAAGACAAAAGAAGAATTAATAAAATTGTAAACTCCGTTGAAGATTTAGAATTAAGAGAACAACAAATTAGAGATTTAGCTGAAATTTATGATGCACTTGAAGGAGATGTGTTACCACAATTAAGAAAAGCCATCATTATAATTCGATCATTCGAACCAAAGAAAACTAATGAAGAAATTACAACACTTTCAACAACAAATCCTGAACTTTTAGATGTAAAAGAATTATTATTCTCAGCAACTTTAACTAATGATGCAACTCTAAAGGAAGGTATTTACAACAAAGTTGTTGAATTACACAATGATTGGAGAGGCTACAACAATATTGCTTGTATGCACATACAAAATAGTGATTTAAATACTGCAATGGTTTATCTTAACAAAGCTGTGTCTATTTCAAGGGAGAACTCTGATATAGCTACAAACAAAGGGATTATTGCAGCAAGAACTGGTAAGTTAGCAAATGCTCAAGTACTGTTTGACAAAGCAAATGCATCTGAATTCAATCAAGCTATTTTAGACATAAGACAGGGTGAGTATAAAAAAGCAGCAAGGTTTTTCAAAAATGGAAAATCACATAATGCTGTCTTAGCACAAATTATGAATGGTAAAAATTCAACATGTAATGAGGCAACTGCTGCTTGTCATTACTTAAATGCAATTGCTGCTGCTAGATCAGGAGAAAATGATGATGTAATTAACAGTTTAACAAGTGCTATTTCTATAAATCCAAACTACAAAGCAGAAGCTTCTATTGATTTAGAATTTGTAAATTTAAAAACAAATGAAGCTTTTATCGCTCTAACAAAACAGTAAGCCCAAAGCAAATAAAACATGGATAACCCTTTCGAAAGATGGGGTTATTTTTTTGAGGTTAGAAAAAACTAATAACAATTAGTTAAGTTAAATTGATGTACACCTAATGGATATGAATTTTTTAATAACTGTTTTATTTTTGAATACACTTTTTCATCCTCTTTAAAGTCAACCTTAGAAATATCGAGTAAAAGCACTGGGAAATGATTCTGTTTTCTCAAATAATCTAAATACTTATTTTGGATATTTTGTAAATATACATCGGTGATTTCTTGTTCAAAATATCTTCCTCTTTTATTAATGTTTTGTTGTAAACGAGCAACATCTGAATACAAGTATATTAATAAATCAGGTTTTGGTAGAGAGGTAAACATAATCTCAAATAAATTATTGAATAATTGAAGTTCATCCTTTTTTAGATTGTTTTGTGCAAACAATTTAGATTTTTCGAAAAAATAATCTGCAATAGTAATCGGTTTAAATAAATCTTGCTCTTTTTGACTTTTTAGCTGATGATAACGTTCTGCCATAAAAAAGAGTTCCAAAGCAAAAGAATGTTTTTCTGGGTCCTTATAAAATTTTGGTAAAAAAGGATTTTTTTCGAAGCTCTCCAAAATTAAATGAGCTTGATATTCCTGAGAAAGCATATTTGCCAAGCTAGTTTTTCCAGCCCCAATATTCCCTTCAACAACTAAAAAATTATACTGCATACTCTTTTACTAATTCGGTGTCTTTACAAATTTTCAATAATTCGTCTATTGTTTTATTATATTTTGGGTGAACCATTTCGGGCGCAATTTCATGTAATGGTTTAAGTACAAACATACGCTCATGTAAATGCTTGTGAGGCACACATAATTCTGGCGTTTCAATAATAGAATCGTTATAAAAAATAATGTCAATATCAATAAGTCGTTCACCCCATTTTTCAATTCGAATCCTCCCTAGTTGCTCTTCAATATTAAGTACAATTGATAATACTTCACAGGCTAACAATGTTGTTTTTATTTTTAATATCTGATTCAAAAAATTATCTTGCCCTTCAACTCTCCATGGCGCACTTTCATAAACTTTTGAAAAATTAACAATATCACCCACTCTATTTTTAATTGCTAGTATTGCATCTTTCAATAATAGTTCTCTATCTCCAAGATTACTTCCTAATTGCAAAAAAACTATATTCATATTTATTTTTAATAACCCTCAAATTTAGAAAGAAACTATGATAAACGCTTTTAAATAGCTTAATTTTACAAAAATTAAAAATAAATATGAAATCCTTTTTTAAAAATGTCTTATCCACCATCGTCGGAATGGTGTTAGCCGTATTTGCAGTTATTTTGCTTTTTATTGGTATTTTGAGTGTTAGTATGTCCTCTTTTAAAAATAATAAGGAAGTTAAAGTAAAAGCAAATAGCATTCTAGAAATAAACCTTGCTGAACTTTCAGTAGTTGAACGCACATCAGAAAATCCTTTTGAAGGACTAAACTTTTCTGGTAATTTACCTAAAACTATTGCATTAAAGCAAGTGTTAGATAACATTGAAAAGGCAAAAAAAGATGAGAATATTAAAGCTATTTATATTAATACTCCTTATGCAAATGCAGGCTTATCGCAAATAGAAGAAATTAGAAATAAACTTCTTGAATTTAAACAATCAGGTAAGCCTATTATTGCTTACTCCGAGGTATACAACCAAGCTGCCTATTACTTATCATCAGTAGCCAACAAGATTTATTTGAACCCTGAAGGAATAGTAGAATTAAAAGGATTATCAGCAAGTATTATGTTTTACAAAGGCTTATTAAATAAATTAGACATAGATGTACAGATAATACGTCACGGTAAATTCAAAGGAGCAGTTGAACCATTTATTTTAGATAAAATGAGTGTTGCTAATAGAAAGCAAATGCAATTACTACTCAATTCTTTTTCAGATAATATTATGGATAGTATTGCTAATCAAAGGGGGTTGACTTTAACACAGGTACAGAAACATGCCAATACTTTAATACTTGAAAATTCAAAAACTTGTGTTGACTATAACTATGTAGACGCACTTTTGTATCAAGATCAACTAGAAGACACCTTAAAAGCTTTTGCGGGAGCGGAAAAATTATCCATTGTGACTTTAAGCAAATACACAAATGTAAAAGGAGAAAAGAAAGATATTAGTAGAAATAAAATTGCTATTATTTATGCAACAGGCTCTATTAAATCAGGCAAAGGTGATGAAAAAAGTATTGGTTCAGCAAGTACTTCTGCGGCATTAAAAAAAGCTAGAGAAGACAAAAATATTAAAGCAATTGTCCTTAGAATTAATTCTCCTGGAGGAAGCGCCTTAGCTTCAGATGTAATTTGGAGAGAAACTATTTTAGCAAAAGCTGAAAAACCCTTGGTTGTGTCTATGGGTGATTATGCGGCAAGTGGGGGATATTATATTGCCTGTGCTGCTGACAGCATAGTAGCCAACCCAACAACATTAACAGGCTCAATCGGTGTATTTGGGATGATTCCTAACCTAAGTAAATTTTACAAAAATAAACTAGGTATTACAATTGATACTGTTAATA
>CATIQX010000219.1 GCA_949531795.1 Cryomorphaceae bacterium
CGCAGGTGTACACTTTGGACACCTTAAGAAAAAGTACAACCCAGCAATGGCTCCTTATGTATTTATGGAGAAGAATGGGATTCATATCATTGATTTGAATAAAACTGTAGCAATGGTGGAAGACGCAGCTGCTGCAATGAAACAAATTGCATTATCAGGAAAAAAGATTTTATTTGTTGCAACCAAAAAACAAGCTAAAGGTTTGGTTTCTGAAGCTGCTGAAGCTTTGAATATGCCTTACATTACTGAGAGATGGCCTGGTGGTTTGTTAACTAACTTTGCTACTATCCGTAAGTCAATCAAGAAAATGCAAATTATTGATAAAATGAAAGAAAATGGTACATTCGATTCATTATCAAAAAGAGAAAGATTGCAAATTGATAGACAAAGAGCTAAGCTAGATCTTAACTTAGGTTCTATTGTGAAAATGACAAGAATGCCTGAAGCTGTTTTTATTATTGACACTAATAAAGAGCACATTGCTTTAGCTGAATCAAATAAGTTAGGGATACTTTCTTTTGCATTGAATGACACAAATACTAATCCTTCTCAAGTTAATTTTCCAATACCTGGAAATGATGATGCTACAAAATCAATTGAGTGTATCTTATCAATTGTAACTAAAGCAATTGCTGAAGGTTTAGAAGAAAGAAATGCTGACCAAGATAAAAAGGCGGTAGAGAAGAAGGAGAAGGCTAAAAAAATAGCTGAAAGTTTGGAAGAAAAAAATGCTGTAAAAGAAAAAAATGCTGTTGAGAAGGTAGAAAAAGCTACTAAAACAGCTGAAGAAAAATAATATTAACTTTTTACAAAAGAAAAATGGGAGCAATTAAAGCTGCTGATGTAGCAACATTAAGAAAGCAATCAGGTGCAGGGATGATGGATTGTAAAAACGCATTAGTCGAGGCTAATGGTGATTTTGATGCTGCAATTGATGTATTAAGAAAGAAAGGTCAAAAAGTAGCAGCAAAGCGAGCTGATAGAGATGCAAGTGAGGGAATTGCAATTACTAAAATTAATGCTGATAACACATCAGGGGTTGCTATTGTTTTAGCCTGTGAAACTGATTTTGTTGCAATTAATGATTCGTTCAAAGCTTTAGCGAATAGTTTTGTAGATATAGCTTTAAATCATGATGATAAAGATGCATTTTTAGCTGCTGATTTTGGAGGGATAACTGTTGCTGAAAAATTAACTGAACAGACAGGTGTTATTGGTGAGAAAATTGAAATATCAGGTTTTGAAAGAGTAGAAGCTGCTTATGTTGGCACTTATACTCATGGTTCTAAAATTTCAGTTTTAGTTGGATTAAATAATTCAGTTGATAATGCAGATGTTTTATCTAAGGACTTAGCAATGCAAGTTGCTTCAATGGGTGCATCTACTTTGTCTTACAAGGATTTTGATGCTGATTTTGTAGCAAACGAAACAGAAGCAAGAATAGCGGTTATCGAAAAAGATAATATTGAATTAGGAAGATTAGGAAAAACATTAAAAAATATTCCTCAATATATTTCTATGTCACAATTAAGTGATTCTGTAATGGCAGAAGCTAAAGCTGTTATTGAAGCAGAATTAAAAGAAGAAGGTAAGCCAGAAAAAATATGGGATAGAATTGTGCCTGGAAAAATGGAGCGCTTTGTTTCTGACAACACATCACTTGACCAAGAGCAATGTTTATTAGATCAAAATTTCATTAAAGACGAAAATAAAATTGTTTCTGAGTACATTGAATCATTTGGTAATGTAGCGGTAAGTAGCTTTAGAAGAGTTGCTTTAGGTTAATAATATAGCTTATTGAATTATAATAGCCATCCTTTTTGGATGGCTTTTTTTTGTGTATAAATTCCATTCTTCAGTTTCTTTTGCGTGTATGTATTTTCCTATATTTGAGAAATTTTTTACACGATTATGCAATACAAGAGAATTCTTTTAAAATTAAGTGGTGAGGCTTTAATGGGTGATGGAGAATATGGTATTGATTCTAAGGTTTTGAGTGCTTATGCTAATGAAATTCAAGCAATTGTTAAGCAAAATATAGAGCTTGCTATAGTAATTGGTGGTGGAAATATTTACAGAGGAATACAGTCAGAGGGGGCTGGTTTTGACAGAGTACAAGGTGATCACATGGGAATGTTAGCAACTATTATTAATGGAATGGCACTCCAATCAGCATTGGAATCCATTGATATTGAAACTAGATTGCTTACTGCAATAAGAATGGAACAAGTTGCTGAGCCTTATATAAGAAGAAAGGCAATGCGTCACTTGCAAAAAGGAAGAGTTGTTATTTTCGGAGGAGGTACAGGGAACCCATATTTCACTACAGATACTGCGGCTACTTTGCGAGCTATTGAAATAGAGGCAGATATTATTTTAAAAGGAACAAGAGTAGATGGAATTTATACTGCAGATCCTGAAAAGGATCCAAGTGCAATAAAATATGAGACCATTACTTTTGATGAGGTATTCGAAAAGAAATTAAGTATTATGGATTTGACTGCCTTTACACTGTGCCAAGAAAATAATTTACCAATTAAAGTATTCAATATGAATATTAAAGGGAATTTGGCTAAAATTTGTAAGGGAGATAAAGTAGGGACTCTTGTTAATTTTTAATTATAACTTGATATAAAGACTATTATGAATGAAGATGTAAATTTCCAATTGGACATTACTAAAGAGCAAATGCTAGAAGCCATTTCGCATCTTGAAAATGTATTAGGAAAAATTAGAGCTGGGAAGGCAAACCCACAAATGCTAAGAACAATCAAGGTGGATTATTACGGAGCTTCCACTCCACTTGCCCAGGCCGCTAATGTTTCTACGCCTGACTCTCAGACTATTTCTATCCAACCTTTTGATAAAAGTTTAATTTCAGAAATTGAACAAGCTATTGTCGATGCAAATTTAGGTTTCAATCCGTCAAACAACGGTGAGAGAATAATTATTAATGTACCTCCTTTAACTGAAGATAGAAGAAAAGATTTGGTAAAGCAAGCTAAGGTGGAAATTGAAAACGCAAAGGTTAGTGTTAGAAATATAAGGCAAAAATCTAACGATGAAATGAAAAAATTAGGAAAAGAAGGTCTTTCAGAAGATGCAGTGAGAGATGCCGAGGCTTCTGTTCAGGAATTAACCAATATCTATTCATCTAAAATTGATGTTGTTTATACAGCAAAAGAGGTTGAAATAATGACGGTTTAATCTTTGCTAAATATAAAAAATAAAGGGGCTAAATGCCCCTTTTTTTATTACTATATTTAAGCTTTAAGCTTTAAATTTGAAGTATTTTAGCATAAATTATTTACCCTTATGTGGATATTTATTTCTAGATTAATCCTGAAAAATAGATTAATTATTATTCTGCTCATTTCAGCTATAACTGTCTTTATGGTTAAGAATGGCCGAGATGTTAATCTGTCTTACAGTATGCCTAAATTACTGCCAAGTGATCATCAAATCAGTTTGGATTATCAAGATTTTTTAGAAAAATACGGAGATCAAAATGTCTTAGTAATTGCTATTGAAGATAGCTTGTTGTTAACATTGGACCATCTAATAAAGTGGGATAAGGTAACTAAGAATATTGAAATTATTAATGGGGTATCACACGTTGTTTCATTTACTAATCTTCCAATTCTTTTTAAGGATACAGAAAATAAGAAATTGGTATTGAAAAAGTGGTTTTCTCAAGAAGTAGAAACACAAGAACAACTAGATAGTGCATTTTCTCAATATAGCAACCAGCCTTTCTATAAAGGACTAATTAATTCTAATGATAATAAGGTAAGTACTATGCTAATTACATTAGATGATATTGTGATGAAATCAGCAAGTAGAAAAGAATTAATTTTTGCTATTAAGGATTTGGTAGATATTTATGCTAATGAGTTTCAAGCCACGGCTCATTATTCGGGCCTTCCTTATATTCGTACGATTGATTCTATAAAGGTAAAGGAAGAAATATCGTTATTTATTATTTTTACTTTACTTATTACTTCTTTAATATTATTTTTATTTTTCAGATCTTTTAAGGCAGTAATTTCGTCTATGATTGTAGTAATATTGGGAGTAGTTTTCTCATTTGGAACCATCTCATTATTGGGTTATGAGGTTTCTGTTCTTATGGCGCTTATTCCTCCTGTTTTAATTGTTATAGGTATCCCAAATTGTATCTTTCTTATTAATAAGTTTCATAGTGAATTTAAGCGAACACAAAATAAGAATTATGCATTAAGAAAAATGGTTCAAAAGATTGGAAACATAACTCTTTTGACAAACCTTACCACAGCTTCAGGTTTTGCTGCTTTTATTCTTACTAATAGTGAGACATTACAAGAGTTTGGATTAATTGCGTCAATCAATATTATTTTTATATTTCTTCTTTCATTATTTATTATTCCTATTTATTTTTCTTTTGCCTCTCCTCCACAGAACAGGCACACAAAGCATTTAGATAAGATATGGATTAATAAGCTAGTTGAGCGCTTAGTATTCTTAGTTCAGTATAGAAGAAAATACATATATATTATTACGACTATTCTTATTTTTATTGGCGTTTTTGGTATTTTAAATATAAAAACAACAGGAAATCTTACTGACGAGTTACCTAAGAACGGTGATTTGTACAAGGATTTAAAATTCTTTGAGAGTAACTTTGGAGGAGTAATGCCATTAGAGGTTGTTGTTAATACTAAAAAGAAAAATGGCTTATTAAAATCCTATAATTTAAGAAAGATTGAAGAGTTAAGCAAAGAGCTTGCTGGTTTTAAAGAATTCTCTAAGCCATCTTCATATGTTGATATGGTAAAGTATAGTAAACAAGCTTTTTACAATGGAGATTCAGCTTATTATTCTTTACCTAACTCTCAGGAGCAAAGGATGATTTTGGATTACCTAAAGAATAGTGCTTCAAGTATTAACATGAGTTCATTAATGATAGATTCTTTAAAGCAGGAAGCTCGTATTAGCTTAAGGGTAGCTGATATTTCCACTTCTAAAATGGATAGCGTATTTGATGCTCTAATTCCTAAGGTAAACAAGATATTCGATTCTGATAAATATGATGTAACTATAACTGGTACTAGTGTTGTTTTCTTGAATGGAACAAAATTTTTGCTTAAGAACTTGATGTTGAGCTTGTTATTAGTTATATTATTGATTTCTATTTTTATGGCTTGGATGTTTAATTCTTTTAGAATGGTAGTTGTTTCTATTATTCCTAATCTTATTCCTTTGCTTCTTACCGGTGCCATTATGGGATATTTTGGGATTGCTTTGAAGCCATCAACTATTTTG
The DNA here is from genome assembly GCA_949531795.1 of Cryomorphaceae bacterium. GTDB lineage: Bacteria > Bacteroidota > Bacteroidia > Flavobacteriales > BACL11 > UWMA-0277. The sequence continues at coordinate 5,302 of CATIQX010000219.1, forward strand.
GTTTTTTCCATAGCCTTCGGTATATCAGTGGATGATACTATTCACTTCCTAGCTAAATATAGACAGGAGTTATTGGTTAATAATTGGAATATAAAAAAATCTGTTTTATCTGCCCTCAATGAAACTGGGGTGAGTATGTTTTACACTTCTGTTGTATTGTTCTTTGGCTTTTTTATATTTGTTGCTTCTGATTTTGGAGGGACAATAGCGCTTGGTTTATTAGTGTCAATTACTTTATTATTCGCTATGCTGTCTAATTTATTGTTGCTTCCGGCATTATTACTATCTTTGGAAAAGATAATCAACTATGAGGCTTTTCAAGAGCCTTTATTGGATATTTTTGATGAAGAGGAGGATGTTGAGTTAGATGAACTAAAGGTAAAACGAAAATCAAAATAAAACGAAAATCAAAATAAAAATAAAATGAAAGGAATAATTTTAGCGGGAGGTTCAGGTACACGTTTACATCCCTTAACTTTAGCTATCAGCAAACAGATGATGCCTATTTATGATAAACCAATGATTTATTATCCTTTATCTACTTTACTGTATTCAGGCATAAAGGAAGTTTTGATTATCTCCACTCCCCACGATTTGCCGTTATTTAAAAAATTATTAGGAGACGGAAGTAGTTTGGGCTGCAGATTTGAATATAAGGTGCAAGAAATACCAAACGGACTAGCTCAAGCCTTTGTATTAGGTGAAGAATTTATTGGTGATGATAAGGTATGTTTAGTGTTAGGTGATAATATTTTCCAAATGAAAACAAAGACCTTAACTTCTTGTAGTGATGTTAAAGGCGGCATCATATTTGGCTACCATGTTAATGACCCTGAGCGATATGGAGTAGTTGATTTTGATGATAATTTTAAAGCTTTATCTCTAGAGGAAAAACCTGAAAAACCGAAATCAAATTATGCTGTCCCAGGTCTATATTATTATGATAATTCAGTGGTGGAGATAGCCAAGAACATCAAACCCTCTACAAGAGGAGAGTATGAAATTACTGATGTAAATAAAGAATATTTGAGAAGGGGAGAATTAGACGTAAGAGTTCTAGGTAGAGGTACAGCTTGGTTGGATACCGGTACTTTTCAGTCTTTAATGCAGGCCAATCAATATGTACAAGTTATTGAAGACAGACAAGGAAGGAAAATAGGCTGTATTGAAGAGGCTGCTTATAGAATGGGTTATATTAACTCTCAAAAGTTATTAGAAATTGCAGAGCCACTTAGAAAAAGTGGATATGGAGATTATTTAATTAATTTAGTAAAGAAATAATGAAATCTATACAAGAATTAAGTTCGTTGATTAGTGGTGAGTTAAGTAGTATAAAATATCCCAAAACCCCACTATCATTATATGAGCCGATAGAATATATTCTTGATCTAGGAGGTAAGCGTATGCGCCCAATTTTGGTTTTAATGGCTCATCAATTATTTGGCAAGAACATTGAGAAAGCAATTCCACCCGCATTGGCTATTGAAATTTTTCATAACTTCACACTTTTACATGATGATATTATGGATAATGCTCCATTAAGAAGAGGGCAGAAAACAGTACACGAAAAATGGAATAATAATGTTGCTATTTTGTCGGGTGATACTATGTTGGTTCAAGCTTATCAGCTAATGGCTGATGTGGATAACACTATTGTTAAGCAAGTATTAGCTGTATTTAGTAAAGCAGCAATTGAAGTATGTGAGGGGCAGCAGTGGGACATGGACTTTGAAACTCGATCGGATGTCAGTATTACTGATTATCTAAAAATGATTGAGTGTAAAACAGCTGTATTATTGGGGGCTGCTTTACAAATTGGTGGAATTACAGCAGGAGCGTCCACACAAGAACAAAATTATTTGTATGCTTTTGGTAGAGATTTGGGCATTGCCTTTCAGTTAAAGGATGATTTGCTTGATGCTTTTGGAAATATTGAAACTTTTGGCAAACAAGTGGGAGGAGATATTATGGCTAATAAGAAAACCTATTTATACTTAAAAGCATTGGCGTTATCAGATAAAAACCAAAGAGCTAATTTGAAGCAGTATTTTTCAACTAATGACACTTCTCAATTGAAGGTTGATTCTGTAAAAGCCATATTTTCTAAATTAGCAATTCCTGAATTAACCACTAATTTGATAAAAGAATACCATTCAAAAGCAATGGATAATTTAGCAGCTATAAATTCTGAAAATAAAGAGCCGTTATTGGTTTTTTCATCATTGTTGATGGATCGAGTTTCTTAGTGGATTTAATAAAAGTTAGTAAACTAATTGCTTCTAATAAATTTCTTATAGAAACTACTTTTCAATTAGAAAAAGATTTTTTGAATATCGGAGTAAATTTTGATATTGAAAAACCTGTTCAGGATTACAAACAATTATTTTTATTTACATCGTTAATAGTTAATAGATTAAATAATCAAGATCCTAAAAGAGTTGTAAACTTGTTATACCGTATTGATTTGTCAGAGGAAAAAGTGCAATCAGAAATGAAAATATCATCACTTTCATTTTCAGAATTATTGGCGGAATTGATTGTAAAAAGGGGACTTCAAAAGGTGATAATAAAGAATTATTACTCAAGCCCTGAAAATCAGTAATATTTTGCAACCTATATGAATAAAAATAGATAATTTTGCATTCAAA
>CATIQX010000220.1 GCA_949531795.1 Cryomorphaceae bacterium
AATATCAATCTTAGACATTATTTTTTTACAGTTCAGTCTGTTAAGAAAGCTATGATTAAAAGTAAAGGTGGATCTATTATAAATATAGGCTCTGTTTCTTGGATGATAGGCCAAGGAGGTATGGCAGCATACACTGCTGCAAAATCTGGTGTCGTTGGCTTAACAAGATCTTTTGCAAGAGATCTTGGTGAGTTCAATATAAGAGTAAATTCAGTTGTACCTGGTTGGGTAATGACAGAAAGACAAGTTGAAAAGTGGTTAACTCCAGAATCTGAAGCAGATATGATGAAAAAGCAGTGTTTAAAACATAAATTAATGCCTTCAGATATAGCTAAAGCTGTTCTATTTTTTGGTTCTGATGCTTCATCTGGTTGCACAAATCAAGACTATATAGTTGATAAAGGTTGGTTATAACAAATTCATAATATGAAAAAAAAAGAATTAAGAAGTAAACAGTGGTTTGATAATCCAAATGATCCAGCTCTTACAGCTTTATATCTAGAGAGATATTTAAACTATGGGATGACAAGACATGAGTTACAATCTGGAAAACCTATAATTGGAATTGCACAATCTGGTAGCGATCTATCACCATGCAATAGACATTTTCTAGAACTAAGCAGTAGAATTAAAGATGGGATTAGACAAGCAGGGGGTATTCCAATGGAATTTCCAACTCATCCAATTCAAGAAACAGGAAAACGACCTACGGCTGGTTTAGATAGAAATTTATCTTATTTATCTTTAGTGGAAGTTTTATTTGGTTATCCAATTGATGGTGTAATTTTAACAACTGGTTGTGATAAAACTACTCCAGCAGCATTAATGGCAGCGGCAACAGTAAATATTCCTGCTATAGTTTTATCAGGCGGTCCAATGCTCGATGGAAATTATAAAGGAAAAAAAGTTGGTTCAGGAACTGTAGTTTGGGAAACTAGAAAGTTATATGCTAAAGGTGAAATTACCTATGATGAATTTATGGATAAGGTTGCAGCGTCAGCACCAAGCATAGGCCATTGTAATACAATGGGTACAGCTTCATCTATGAACTCTATTGCAGAAGCATTGGGAATGTCCTTAACAGGTTGTGCTGTTATACCTGCACCATATAGAGAAAGATCACAAATCTCATTTGAAACAGGAAAAAGAATTGTTGATATGGTTCATGAAGATTTAACACCCTCAAAAATCATGACCAAAGAAGCATTTGAAAATGCAATCTTAGTTGCAAGTGCTATCGGTGCATCAAGTAACTGTCCTCCACATCTTACTGCAATAGCAAGACACATGGGGTTAGAATTAGATATAGAAAATTGGCAAACACTAGGACATGACATTCCATTACTTGTGAATTGTCAGCCAGCTGGAGAACATTTGATGGAAAGATTTCATAGAGCGGGTGGTGTACCTGCTATCATGCAAGAGTTGTTAAAAAATGATAAATTACACAAAAATGTGCTTACTGTTTCTGGAAAAACTGTTGAAGAAAATTTAAAAATTAAAATAGATGTAGACACCGATGTTATAAAATCATTTGCAAATCCATTGGTAGAAAATGCAGGTTACATTGTTATGAGAAGTAATTTTTTTAATTCTGCTGTTATGAAAACATCAGTAATAAGTGAAGAGTTTAGAAAAAGATATTTATCAGATCCAAAAAATAAA
>CATIQX010000221.1 GCA_949531795.1 Cryomorphaceae bacterium
TCTTAATTAGATCTAATATTAACATCCATTTTTTTGTTAGAATCATATAAATACTATTGACCAAAGAGTCTTAGTATAACTTTTTCTTGTTTATCTTTGGTCCTTTAAATTTATAAATATGTCTTTAGGTAAATGGGTAGGTGTTGGAGCAGGATGGTTTTTAGCAGGCCCTATAGGAGCGATAATCGGTTATTATATTAGTAAAAGTTTTTTTGATGGTAAAAATGACCAAGAGAAAGCTTATGAATTATCTCTTTTGATATTATCTTCATTAGTCATTAAGTCTGATGGAAAGATAGTAAATGCTGAGTTAGAGTATGTTAAGAATTTCTTTGTAAATACTTTTGGCATACAAAAAGCTAATAAGTATTTTGAGGTTTTTAATAAACTCAATAAACAATCATTATCTTCTCAATTAAGACCTGTCTGTCAGCAGCTAAACTCCTATGTGAATCATGCTGCAAGATTACAGATTATTCATTTTCTATTTGGAGTTTCAGCAAGTGATAATGAAATACACCCTTCTGAAGTTAAGTTAATAAAGAAAATTGCTAGCTATCTTAATATTAATCAGTATGATTTTGAGTCTATTCAATCTATGTTTCTTCTTGAAGGAGATACAAATAGTTTGGATAAATGGTTTACAATTCTTGAGTTAGATAAGGATGCTTCTAACGATGAGATTAAAAAAGCTCATAGAAAGATGGTGATAAAATATCATCCAGATAAGTTGCAGGGAGTTAGTCAAGATATTAAAAAACTTGCAGAAGAGAAATTTCTACTTGTTCAAAAAGCATATGAGAATATTTCTAAAAGTAGATTATAAGAAATAAAATCGTTCGTATCAAAGTATGCTTTTAAGAAAATGAATTCATAAATTTGCAACCTAAAATTACTATAAAATGTTTGGATTATTTAAAAAAAAATCAGAGAAGGAAAAGTTAACAAAGTTGTACAAGAAGATTAAGGAACAAGCATATATTTTATCCAAAACAGATCGAAGAGAAAGTGATAGGTTAGAAAAAGAAGCAAGTGATATTCTTGAAAAGCTAGATGTCATTGATAAAAATAATGCATCGTTAAATAAGTAGATTAGCTAAAAACTAACATACTTATGTTTTCATTTCATAACTATTATTATCATGCAGCAAAAAAGATATAATTAAAATAAATCTATGTTTCCTTATCATAATCAGATTAAAAAGAGAATTAGAAATAAGGAATTAGTAGATTATGAATATGTTAAATCATATAAGAAAATAAAGCCCTGTCTTTTATTATATTTTAACACAGAACCTATTACTCGTCCAATCAGAGAGCATAGGTTTAAAGAATATGAACTAATACTAAATAAACAATAGATTGATAAAAAAATCATTATATACATTAATTTTTCTGCCATTTACTTTATTCGCTCAAGAGAAAGAGATTAAAACTGCTAATTATTTTGAAGATCTTACTCCAAAGGAAAGAAATATTATTATTGAAAAAGGCACTGAGAGAGCATGGTCAGGTGATTATCTTACCAATACTGCTAAGGGAACGTATGTGTGTAAGGCGTGCAATAATCCTTTGTTTAATTCAGATTCAAAATTTAAGTCTAATTGTGGTTGGCCATCATTTGATGATGAAATCGATGAGGCTATAACTAGAAAGCAGGATTATAGTTTGGGGATGAAGCGTGTTGAAATATGTTGTTCAAATTGCAAAGGACATCTTGGTCATATTTTTGAGGGCGAAGGATTGACAGATAAAAACATTCGGCATTGCGTCAATTCTTTAAGTATTTTATTTATTCCAAAAAAATAATTTTTTGATCTTTCAGTTTATCTGTTTTTAATATTCAAAAAGCTTTAGCCTTATTTGTTAATTATTAATTTGAATAATTTGTGCTGACAATCTGTACAAATTTAATTCAGCAATTTTTGCAATATAATTACTTCTATTTAATCTATTTTTTGATTGGCCTAAGTCAACTTGAGCTATTCTGAAATCATTTCTACTTAACTGTCCTTGATAGAACTGTTCTTTCGCTCTAGTAAAGAATTTTTCAGCTGTAGCTAGATTTCTCGTTTCTATTTCTATTAAATTTATATTATTAGTATATTGATTAAATGTATTACTCAAATCTTTGTTTATTTCATTTTTAACACCTTCTAATTGTAATTTACTAGATTCAATGTCAATTTTAGCGTTTTGTAACTTTGTATGCTTTGAAAAGCCATCAAATAGATTCCATGATAAATTAATATAGCCTGTAGTTCCTAAATTAGTTTGATCTGTTATTATACTTGTATTACTTTGCATATTATTATATCCATATTGCCCACTCAAATTAATGTTTGGCATAAAATTACTTCTTGTTATTTTTTTATTTGTCTTAGCGATTTCTAATTTATTTTGTTGTAGTTGAATATTATTATTATTGAGAACTTGTTCTTTTAGTATTAAATATTTCAAATCCTTATTAATGTTTACTTTTTGAATAACTATAAAATCAGTATCAATTTGTCTATTGAGTATTTGATTTAAAATATTCTTAGAATTATTTAATTCTATTGATGTGCTTATTAGATTTATACTGTCGCTATTTAGGTCAATTTCAGCGCTTAGTACATCAAGGTGAGAGGCATTGCCAAATTCATTTTGTATTTTAATTCTTTTATATCTTTCAAGTGAAATTTTAACAAGTTTTATATTTATTGAATGTTGCTCTTGTAAAAATGCAATATCATAATAATGTTTAGCACTTTGAATTAATGTTTGTTCAATTTGTATCTGAAGCTCTATCGACTTTACATCATTTTGTTTATTAAGTTTTTTATATGTATTAATAGATCCCAAGCCATTAAATACATTATAGCTTACTTCAATAGCACCATTAATATTTGATGTTTCTGATGACACATCTTTTAGACTAGTAAATTCATTTGTAGCAAAATCAAGGCTAGATTCCCCTTGATTATATGAACCTGAACCTATTAAATTAATTTTAGGCAGCAAACCTGCATTCCCCATTTTTGATTTATTATTTGCCTTTTCCTTATTATTAGCACTTATCTTAACATCAAGATTTTCTTTTATAGCAATAGAAAAAGTTTCTTCTAATGTTAAGGTGTCTTGCGAAAATGCAGGATTTACAAGAATTAAAAAGAGAAATGATAATAGCACTCTCTTTAGGATTAAATTATATCTTTTCATATTCTATTTCTTTTATTGCAGGTTCTCTATCTTGTTCATTAAGTTCTTTGCCAGTGAAAAGCCATTCTTTTGTAAATCTAATTTTGTTAATAATTTTTAAGATAGCTGGTAAAAATATTAATGTTAATAGTGTTGCCATTACTAATCCGTAAGCAATTGCAATTGCCATTGGTATTAAGAATTGAGCCTGTAATTGTTTTTCAAATATTAATGGAGCTAGTCCAGCTATTGTTGTTATAGAAGTTAATATTATAGGTCTAAATCGTGACATACCTGTTGTTATAAGTGCATCATTAAAAAGCATTCCGCTTTTTAAATTACTATTGAATTTACTTATAAAAACAAGTGAGTCATTTACCAGTATACCAATAAGCGCAATCATTCCAAAATAGGAGAACATAGATAGTTGAAAATCATGAATAAAATGCCCCCATCCAACTCCTATGAATCCAAATGGTATTATTATGAAAACAGCTATTGTTTGTAAGAAGCTTCTAAATGTCAATAATATAATAGTTAGCATTAATATTAGTACTATAGGCCCTGAGTACTTTAATGAATTACCTGTTTCAGCTTGAGATCTAATTTGTCCTTCAACTGAATATTTTATTGAGGGATACATTTTCTTAATATTACTGTTTATGAATTCCTCGATTTCTGATGTAATTGTTATTGGGTTATCTATTTTTGGATTGAGAAGATCAGCATTGATCTGTACAGACCTTTTGCCGTTTAAGTGATCAATACTAATTAAACCTCTTTTAATTTTAATTTCTGTGAGGTCGCTCACTAGGTAATTTTTGCCAGATAACTTTATTCTCATATTTTCTAAATCATATATTGAGTTTCTATCCTCTTTAGAATATCTAATCCAAATTTTGACTTCATCAGTTCCAATTTGTAATCTCTGAGATTCTAA
>CATIQX010000222.1 GCA_949531795.1 Cryomorphaceae bacterium
AAACTTAAAATTAAGAAGATGTCATATTATTTCACATCAGAGTCCGTTTCAGAAGGACACCCAGACAAAGTAGCCGACCAAATTTCGGATGCATTATTAGATAATTTTTTAGCCCAAGATCCAAACTCAAAAGTAGCTTGTGAAACACTAGTAACCACGGGATTAACAGTACTAAGTGGAGAGGTAAAAACAGAAGGTTATGTTGATGTCCAAAAAGTAGCTCGTGAAGTAATTCGTAAGATTGGATATGTAAAATCAGAATACCAATTTGATGCTGACAGTTGTGGAGTTATTTCAGCAATACATGAACAATCAGCTGATATTAGACAAGGTGTCGTTGAAGGAGAAGGACTAAACAAAGAGCAAGGAGCAGGAGACCAAGGAATGATGTTTGGATATGCAACAAATGAGACTGAAAATTTGATGCCTTTAGCTTTAGACATCTCTCACAAAATATTAATTGAGTTAGCAAAAATCCGCAAAGAAGGAAAAGAAATGACTTACTTGCGTCCAGACTCTAAATCACAAGTTACTTTAGAATATAATGATGATCATACACCAAAAAAAATTACTGACATTGTAGTATCTACACAACATGATGATTTTGCAGAAGAAAAACCAATGCAAAAACAAATTGAAGCTGACGTAAGAAACTTATTAATTCCAAAAATTAAAGCACAGTTATCTATTGAAAATGCTGCTTTATTTGGAGGTGAAAAATATCATGTAAACCCTACAGGGAAATTTGTAATTGGAGGCCCTCACGGAGATACAGGGCTAACTGGAAGAAAAATTATTGTAGATACTTATGGAGGAAAGGGAGCACATGGTGGTGGTGCTTTTTCAGGTAAAGATCCAAGTAAAGTTGATCGTTCTGCTGCTTATGCTACTCGACATATTGCTAAAAACCTGGTAGCTGCTGGAGTATCTGAGCGTATATTAGTTCAAGTAAGTTATGCTATTGGTGTAGCGGAACCAATGGGTATTTTTGTAGATACATATGGTACAGAAAAAGTAAATTTGACAGATGGTGAAATTGCTGATATAGTGAAAAAAATGGATTGCTTTAATTTAAAACCGGCTTCAATTATTAGTCGTTTAAAGTTGAAAAATCCAATTTATTCCGAAACTGCAGCTTATGGTCACATGGGCAGAAAATCAGAAATTAAAACTGTAAAATTTTTAATTGAAAAAAAAGAAAAGGAGTTTGAAGTAGAAACTTTTACTTGGGAAAAGCTAGACTGTCAAGAGCAAGTAAAGTCTACTTTTGGGTTATAATAAAAAATAATCAGCCATTTGAAAAAAACAATAAAAAAATTTCAACTTCAATTCAAAATGATTAACAAAAAATTATAACTTAATCTCAATTGAGGAGCTGAATAAATAAAATTAATTGTTGAGTAAACAAAAAGCCAAGCAATGCTTGGCTTTTTTATATTGACTATATATATTGACTATTTAGATATGTATGACCTCATCATAAGCATCAGCAACTGCTTCCATAACTGCTTCACTCATTGTTGGGTGAGGATGAATTGCTTTTAATACCTCATGTCCAGTAGTTTCTAATTTACGAGCGAGCACTGCCTCTGCAATCAATTCCGTTACATTATATCCTATCATATGACAACCTAACCATTCTCCATATTTAGCATCAAAAATAACTTTCACAAAACCATCTTTATGACCTGCTGCAGATGCTTTTCCTGAAGCTGTAAAAGGAAATTTTCCTACTTTAATTTCATATCCTGCTTCTTTGGCAGAAGCTTCTGTCATCCCTACTGATGCAATTTCTGGGCTAGCATAAGTACAGCCCGGAATATTTCCATAATCAATTGGCTCAGGATTTTGACCAGCAATTTTCTCTACACAGGTAATTCCCTCAGCTGAAGCAACATGAGCAAGTGAATTATTTGGTAATACATCACCAATCGCATGGTAACCATTTACATTAGTATTGTAGTAATCATCTACTATAATTTTTCCTTTTTCTGTTTTAATCCCCACTTCTTCTAATCCTATATTCTCAATATTAGCAACAATACCAACAGCTGAAAGAACAACATCACATTCTATAGTTTCTTCTCCTTTTTTAGTTTTTATAAGTACTTTACAATCGGATCCACTTGTATCAACTTTCTCAACTGAAGAGTTAGTCATTACTTTAATTCCTGACTTTTTGAATGATCTTTGTAGCTGCTTAGAAATATCAATATCCTCAATAGGCACAATATTTGGCATAAACTCAACAACAGTAACATCAGTACCCATTGCATTATAAAAATACGCAAACTCCACACCAATTGCTCCAGAACCAACAATTACCATTTTCTTAGGTGCCTTTTTCAAGACAAGCGCATCTCTGTATCCAATTATTTTTTTTCCATCCTGCGGTAAATTTGGGAGCTGTCTACTTCTAGCGCCTGTTGCTATAATAATATTTTTTGCTGAATAATCAGTTGATTTACCATCAACAGTAACAGCTACTTTATTTCCTGACTTTACTTTTCCAAAACCATAAATTACTTCAACTTTATTCTTTTTAAGTAAGTATGCTATTCCACTACTCATTCCATCAGCAACATCTCTACTTCTTTTAATAATTGCAGGAAAATCAGTATGTGCCTCTTTTACACTAATACCGTAATCCTCAGCATGATTTATGTACTCAAACACTTGAGCTGACTTTAATAATGCTTTAGTTGGAATACATCCCCAATTTAAGCAAATTCCACCTAAACTTTCTTTTTCAATAACGGCTACTTTTAATCCTAATTGTGACGCACGGATAGCTGAAACATATCCCCCAGGCCCACTTCCTAATACAATAACATCATAGTTCATTTTACTATTTTTTTAAATTCATATTTAAGACTACAATATTAGATAAAACATCTTGAACTGAGATATCGTTCATACATCTTTTTTCAAGGCTTTAAGAGTTTCCAAAATAACATTTACAAACACTATTAATTTTAATAACTATCTCTCTTGCATGTGGTTCAAATTTATTAATCTGTATCTGTATCAATTGAAAGAGGTGTAAAAAACTTAAATTTTGTAAGTTTGTGACTTTATTTTTTTAAAGATGATAAATTACTACATTTCTTATTCAAATCCTCACAGACATTTTGTAGATTTTGAATTTACTGCCAAAACAAATGGTGCAAATAAGATGCAGTTTCAGCTTCCTGCTTGGCGTCCTGGAAGATATGAACTTGCTAATTTTGCGCAAAACATCCAAAAATGGGCTGCCTTTGACGAAAACAATAACCTACTTGCGTTTCAAAAAATCACTAAAGATTTATGGGAAGTTATTTCTGAAGATGCTATGGAAGTCACAATTACATATAACTTTTACTGCAATCAATTAGATGCAGGATCATGTTATTTAGATGAACATCAATTGTACATAAATCCTGTGCATTGTATGTTCTATATTGTTGGCAGGAAAGAAGAAAGCTATACTTTAAATCTCAAAATCCCGAGCACATATAAAATCGCTTCTTCTATGAAGCAAGAAGAAAACACTTTAACAGTAAAAGGTTATGATTTGTTAGCAGAATCGCCAATTATCTGTTCGGACAGTTTACAGCACGGATCATATAAAATTGAAGAAATTACTTTTCACATATGGTTTCAGGGAGAATGCAATCCAGATTGGGGAAAAATTAATAAAGATTTTTTGTCTTTTACTAAAAGTCAGATAAAACATTTTGGAGGGTTTCCTGTTGATGAATATCACTACTTTTTTCAAATCACTCCTTACAGAAGCTATCATGGTGTAGAACACACCAAAAATACAGTTTTACTTTTAGGACCTGGTAACGAAATAATGGATAAAAGATATGAAGATTTACTGGGTGTTTGTTCGCATGAGTTATACCACACTTGGAATATAAAAGCAATCAGGCCAATCGAAATGTATCCATACGACTACACTAAAGAGAATTACTTTCGAACTGGTTTTGTTGCAGAAGGAGTAACTACTTACATGGGAGATATGATGCTGTATAACTCTGGAGTATTTAGTTGGGAAGAGTTTATTAAAACTCAAAATCAGAATTTAGAGAGACACTTAACTAATTACGGAAGATATAATTTATCGATTGCCGAAAGTGGCTTTGATAATTGGTTAGATGGTTACAAATTGGGATCACCAGACAGAAAAACTTCTATTTACCCTGATGCTGCTCTGTGTATGTTGATGATCGATCTAGAGATTATACAAAACACAGATGGGAGAAATAGTTTGCATTCTGTAATGAAAGAGTTGTATGAAGAGTTTGCACTCAAAGGAAAAGGATATTCTGAAGACGATTTTAGAAATATCTGTGTAGCATTTGGAGGACTAAAAGTTGCTGAAATTTTTGAAAATCATGTTTATGGGACAGAGAATTATATTCCTACTTTAAAAAATGCTTTGGATATCGTTGGTTTGGAATTAAAAGAAAAGAATAACCCTAACCTTTCTGCTCAATATTTTGGTTTTGTTGCTGTAAAAGAGGATGGTAAAGTAATTATTAAAAAGGTAGAGCCTAATTCAGTGACAGATAAAAACGAAATAGCTCCTGAAGATGAAATTACAAAAATAAATGGAGAGAAAATAGAAGGTAAACTCTCAGATATCTTAAAAGACTATAAAGATGAAGTAACTTTCACAATAAAAAAGAAGTTCTCTGAGAAAGTAATACCCTTAGCCATTGGAAATAATTATCAACTGTTAGAGTTTATGAAACTGGAGAATGCAAAAGATGAACAATTAGCTTTTAGAAAAGTATGGTCTAGTTAAGATGATGAAAACGATTACCTTACATAATAAAACATTTAAAGTTTTTATTTCTGAAACTGAAATTTCAGCAATAGTTCATTCAATGGCTAATCAAATTAACAACAGTGGCGTAAAAAACCCTCTTTTTATTGCTGTATTAAATGGATCTTTCCTATTTGCAGCAGATATAATTAGAAAAATCAATATTCCAAACTGCGAAATATCTTTTATCAAGCTTTCTTCATATTTAGGAACTGAAAGCACAGGTGAAGTAAATGAATTAATTGGATTAGGAAAAGATATTAAAAATAGAAATATCATAATCCTTGAAGACATCATTGATACAGGAATCACATTAGAAAAAATAATGTCATTAGTTCAAAAAGAAGAAGTGGCAGATATAAAAGTGGCTACATTATTGTTTAAGCCAAAGGCTTACAAAAAAGAAATTAAAATAGACTTTATAGGAAAATCAATTGCTAATGATTTTGTTGTAGGATATGGCCTGGATTATGACGAAATTGGTCGTAATTTGCCAAATATTTATAAACTAAAAGAATAGAACATGCTAAACCTAGTATTATTTGGCCCTCCTGGGGCTGGAAAAGGAACACAATCAAACCTATTAATTGATAAATATAATTTAATACACCTTTCGACAGGTGATATTTTAAGAGGAGAGATTAAATCAGGCACAAGTTTAGGGTTAGAAGCGAAAGCAATTATGGATAAAGGTGATTTAGTTTCAGATGAAATAGTCATTGGTATGATATCTTCCAAATTAGATAATAACCTAAATGCAAACGGATTTATTTTTGATGGTTTTCCAAGAACAGCAGCACAAGCTGACGCTTTAGATTTGTTGTTACAAGGTAAAGAAACTTCAATATCCGTTATGCTTTCATTAAAAGTAGAGGATGCTGAACTTATAAAAAGATTACTTGCAAGAGGACAAGATTCTGGAAGAGCAGATGATAAAAATGAAAGTATAATTACTAATAGAATTAATGAGTATAATAATAAAACAGCTCCTTTAAAAGATTTTTATGCTGCCCAGAAAAAACTTTCAGAAATTGAAGGATTAGGTAGTATTGAGGATATTGCTCATAAATTAAATACTGTTATCGATAGTTTATAATGAGAGTTAAAAATTCAAACTTTGTTGATTATGTAAAAATCTTCTGCAGATCAGGAAGGGGAGGCGCCGGTTCTTCTCATTTTTTAAGAGATAAAACAACGGCTAAAGGTGGCCCTGATGGAGGTGATGGAGGACACGGTGGAAGTATAATCATTAGAGGAAATAAACAAATGTGGACCCTACTCCACTTACGCTACAAAAAACACATTTTTGGCGAACATGGTGGAATAGGAACTGGAAATCATAGTTTTGGAAAAGATGGGAAAAGTAGCTACATTGATGTACCACTAGGAACAATAGGAAAAGACAGTGAAACAGGAGAAGTTATTTTCGAAATCACTGAAGATGCGGAGGAACATGTTATAGTTAAAGGAGGTATGGGTGGTAGAGGAAACTCTCACTTCAAATCCCCTACTAATCAATCACCCAGATATGCTCAACCAGGAGGAGATGTGGTGGAAGGATGGTTTGTTTTAGAGCTAAAAGTTTTAGCTGACATCGGATTAGTAGGTTTTCCAAATGCTGGAAAATCAACTTTACTTTCGGTAGTTTCAGCCGCAAAGCCGCAAATAGCTAATTATCCTTTTACTACACTAGTTCCAAATTTAGGAATTGTCTCCTACAGAGGAGATAAATCCTTTATAATGGCAGATATTCCAGGAATAATTGAAGGCGCTTCAGAAGGGAAAGGATTGGGATTGCGATTTTTACGTCATATTGAAAGAAACTCAACATTGCTATTTATGGTTCCTGCGGATTCAGATGACATTGCAAAGGAATACGAAATCCTTTTAGGGGAGTTACAGAAATATAATCCTGAATTATTGGACAAAGACAGGATACTTGCTGTTAGTAAATCAGACATGTTAGATGAAGAATTGATAGCTGAAATCAAAGAAGAATTACCAACCGACCTTCCTTCTTTATTTATTTCTTCAGTAGCCCAACAAGGAATAACTGAACTGAAAGATTTAATCTGGAAAAAACTAAATGAATAATGGAAAGTCTGAAAAAAATAGATGAATATTTTTTTAGATTAATTAATTCTGCAGGATGGGAACAAATGGATGAGTTAATGATCCTTATCTCAACAAAATGGTTCTGGATTCCTCTATATCTTTTTATACTATACAAGCTCTACAGCAAATTTCCAGGTAGTTTTATTAAAATATTACTCTCCTTAGGCTTGCTGATTTTTATAGCAGATTTTGGCTCTGTAAATTTATTTAAAGAAATTTTTAAGCGAGCAAGACCCTGCTATGCATTAGAGGGAATAAGAATAGTAGATGGATGTGGAGGTCCGTTTGGCTTTATTAGTTCGCATGCAGCAAACTCCTTTTCTCTTGTATTTTTCATTGCTTTACTTTTTAGAAATTATTGGGGTTTTGTACATTTATTCTCTTGGGCCTTGCTAGTTGGATTTAGTAGAGTTTATTTAGGAGTACATTATCCTTTTGATATTTTGGGCGGTATGTTTTGGGGACTATTTGTAAGTTTGTTAGTATATTATATTTATAAAATGAAAATAAAAGATTTTGACTTCCTGTGGTTTGGTTGGCTAGCATTAATATGTATTTGGAATTTTATGTGGCCTGAAGTACCTCCTATTGCAGATGTACTTATAGCTATAATCTTATCACTATTAGTAATCACAATTAAAAAAAGAAATACATGAAAAAAATACTATTAATATCCTTATTACTTATAACAGGATTTCAATCTTTTTCACAAAAAATAAAAAAAGGAATTTCTTTTTCTTTAGAAG
>CATIQX010000223.1 GCA_949531795.1 Cryomorphaceae bacterium
AGTAAGGTTGTATTCGTTTTTATTACGACCATAACCTCCTTCAGTAATATCATATTTTTCATATAATATATTAGGATTTAAGCCAGTTCCTTTTGTGCTTACATTATAGTGCCATAGCTTTTTCATTCCCTCTGGCTCTTGTTGAGGCGCATCATTAACCATCAGCTGAGCATTAATGAGTTCAATTTTATCTCCAGGAACTCCTACGCATCTTTTTACATAGTTTTCTTTCTTGTCAACTGGTCTTCCTAATGTTTCAGCAGGCCAATTGAATACTACACAATCATTTCTTTCAATTTCTCCCAAACCTTTCATTCTGTGGTATGGTAATTTTACTACTTCAGAATATGATTTCCCGTTCCCTATTGGCATAGTGTGGTGTACCAAAGGAAAAGCAATAGGTGTTATAGGTACTCTAGGACCATAAGCAACTTTACTTACAAATAGGAAGTCGCCAATTAGCATGGATTTTTCCATGGATGAAGTAGGAATAGTATAAGCTTCAATAAGGAAAGTTCTAAGGATTGTAGCAGCAATTACGGCAAAACCAATAGCATCTATCCAACTCCTTACTTCCGATTTTTTCTTTTTAGGTTTTTTTTCTTTCTTCTTCCAGAATTGCCAACTAATAGTTTCCCAAAACAAAATATCACCTACAATTAAGGGTGCGAAATAAAGCCATTCTCCCCCTATTGAGTAAACAAAAATACTCCATATAATTGTGGCTATAATAAAAAGGACAACCTTAAATGATGTGCCTAATATTTCTTTCAATTTTTTCATATCCTAAATCTAACGTTTTTTTAATTTTTTATTGTGTTAATACATCTTGCATACTAAAAATTCCTTGCTTACCAATTATCCACTTTCCTGCAATAAGGGCACCAATTGCAAATCCATCACGGTTTTTAGCGGTATGTTTTATTTCTATTTCATCAACTGTACTAGTGTATTTTATGATGTGTGTACCTGGTACATCTCCAATTCTTTCGGCAGTTATTGGTGTACTGTTTGCTAAAATATTATCCATTTGCTTGCCCAGGGTTTTAGCTGTTCCACTAGGAGAATCTAATTTTTTAGTATGATGAATTTCATTCAGGCTACTTTCGTAGTTTTGATTTTTCATCAGTTTAGCTAAAGTCTTATTGATTTCAAAAAGAATATTCATTCCTAAGCTAAAGTTAGATGAGTATAAAAACGCACCTTTTTCTGCTTTGCATAAATCCTCAATTTCAGCTAGATTTTTGAGCCAACCTGTCGTTCCTGAAACTACAGGAATACCACTATTTATTGCATGGCTAATGTTTTCAAATGCTGTGGTTGGGGTGCTAAAATCAATCGCTAAATCAGCAGTGCTTAGGTTTAGGGTGGAGGCTGGTTTTTCTGATGATGAATTGCAGACAATAGTATGGCCTTTTTGAATCGCTAATTCGCTAATTCTCTTGCCCATTCTTCCATTTCCTAGTATTGCAATCTTCATGGGGCAAAGTTATAATTTAATTGATAAGGATAAACCATTTACATTTTCTTTTACCATATAGATGGGTTGGAAGTGCAAGGAAATATCATCAGTCACATCATAGTCAAATAAATGAGCACTCACTGAGGCATCAACAATATTCAATATATAAGTAAGAGAAAACAGCAAGGCAGAAACTTCACGGTTTCTTCTGTAAAACTCTGTTAAAGTAATAAGGTCAGTATCACTGTAATCTAAATTATCAGCATTGTTGCCGTCAATTCTATTCAGGTAAGTGCCTTTGTACAAGTCATACAAATCATGGTTTTCCTTAAAATAATAAGCGGAGGTAATAAGCCCGGCATAGATGATGGGTACTTTCCAATACTTTTTGGTGTAAACTTGTCCAGCTCCAGGTAAAATTGCGGAATAAATACATGCTCGTTTAGGGATTTTAACAATGGATTCTTGAGCTTCACAAATTGCTGAAAACGTTAAAGATAGAGCAATAAATATATATTTTATTATAAACAATTTATTTGTTGATTA
Source organism: Cryomorphaceae bacterium (assembly GCA_949531795.1). Classification (GTDB taxonomy): domain Bacteria; phylum Bacteroidota; class Bacteroidia; order Flavobacteriales; family BACL11; genus UWMA-0277. Next base: position 2,009 of record CATIQX010000223.1, read on the forward strand.
TATCAAAAATTTTAGCTAAATCTTCATCATTATTAAAAGGAATGATTAGTTTTCCTTTTCCTTTTTTATTTCTTTTTATTTCTATTTCCTTTTCCAAATTACGTGACAAGTCATGCGCCATTTTTTGGTACTGAAAAGGAAGGGGTTGAGGTGCGTTTGGAACTTTATTTTTAGAAATGCGTCTATAGTCACTGTCTACAAAATCTTTTACTAATTGTTCCACATCACGAACGGAATAACCATTTGCCACTGTATCATGAAATATGTTAATCTGACTCACTATGTTTTTTACTGTAATCAAGGCTCTTGCATGACCGGTACTAATTTTGCCATCACTCAATCCTTTTTGTATTTCAGAAGGGAGTTTTAAAAGGCGTAAAAAGTTGGTTACGGTTGTTCTGTTTTTACCTACTCTTTCGCTACACTGTTCTTGAGTAAGTTTCACCTCTTCAATAAGCCTTTGATAGCTTAGTGCAATTTCAATTGGGTTAAGGTTTTCTCTTTGGATATTTTCGACTAGAGCCATTTCTAGCATTTCTTGGTCGTTAGCAATACGAACGAAAGAAGGTATTTTATCTAATCCGGCTATTTTTGAAGCTCTGAATCTTCTTTCTCCCGAAATAAGTTGGTATTTATTTTCCTTTAGTTTACGAACTGTTATGGGTTGTATAATACCTAATTGCTCAATAGATAAAGCCAGTTCATGTAGTTTTTCTTGATTAAATTCTGTTCTTGGCTGAAAAGGATTTGTTTCTATCTGAGTAAGTAAAATATAATGTGTTTTACCTTCTGAAGGTATGTTTTTTTGTTTTTCTTCATCTGTTGTTTCAATGCTAGTGTTTCCTAAAATGGCTGATAAACCTCTTCCCAATGATCCTCTTTTTTTTGTCATCTTATTCTGTTTCTACACTTACTGTTTCTAATTTTTTTAACAATTCGTTTGCTAGGTTTAAATAGTTAATGGCTCCCTTACTTGAAGCGTCATGTATAACTATGGTTTCTCCATAGGATGGAGATTCGCCAAGGCGAACATTCCTGTGAATTATAGTCTTGAATACCATTTCTTGAAAATGTGTTTTTACTTCTTCCACCACTTGGTTCGAAAGGCGTAAACGTGTATCGTACATAGTAAGTAGTAAACCTTCAATGATTAAGTTATTATTTAGCCTTTGTTGTATAATTTTTATTGTATTGAGTAATTTACCCAAACCTTCTAAAGCAAAATATTCGCATTGTATAGGAATAATTACAGAGTCAGATGCTGCAAGTGCATTCAGAGTAAGTAAACCTAATGAAGGGGCGCAATCAATAATAATATAATCGTATTCATCACGTATAGGAGCTAATACTTTTTTTAATCGATATTCTCTTTCTTCCAGGTTAACTAAATCTAGCTCAGCACCAACTAAATCAATATTAGCAGGTAGTAAGTCCAGATTAGGACTTTTAGTCTCTACTACAGATTCTTTTGCGGTAGTTTTGCCTGTTAAGCATTCATATATTCCTTTTTCTATTTCTTTGCTATTGTATCCTACTCCCGAGCTAGCATTAGCTTGAGGATCAGCATCAACTAAAAGTACTTTTTTTTCTAGTACTCCTAAGCATCCTGCTAAATTCATGGCAGTAGTTGTTTTTCCAACTCCGCCTTTCTGGTTTGCGATTGCAATTATTCTTCCCATTAGTAGTTTTATTTATACGGGTATAAAAGTAGGATACTAGTGTTTAATAATCATCTTGTTTTTCGCTCTAATTATCAACAAAATAGGGGAGTTGTTAAGAAAAAAAGTAGATATTAAAAACCCCCAATAAAATAAATTTTGGGGTTTCATTTGTTTTGGTTTTATCTTACTCCTTTCCTAAATCATCAAAATTTACTTCAGTAAAATCTGATGATTTTTCTTTTTTTATTTCAGTATTAAATTTAGGTTCTTTTTTGCTCTCTACATTTTCTTTTTTGCTCTCTGCTATATTTTCAGAAATTTGATTTTTTTGAATTAGTGAGTTTGTTATTATTTCTTCTCCTTTTTCTTTGATTATGTATTCGCTTACTTCATCTAAAGCTTCTTTAAATTTCGCAAAATCTTCCTTGTATAAATAGATTTTATGTTTCTTATAAAAAGGGGTTCCATCCTCATTGAAATCACGCTTACTTTCAGTAATAGTCATGTAATAGTCTTCTGCTCTAGTAGATCTTACATCAAAAAAATAAGTTCTTCTTCCTGCTCGAACTGATTTTGAAAAAATTTCTTCTATATCTCTGTTTTCAGCCATCTGTAATTTTTTAAAAGCCAAATATATTAAAATATATTAAATAGTAATTACGAATCTTTATTTGTCTGTATTTGATGCATCTCGAAATAAAACCCTTTTTTAGTAAGTAATTCGTTGTGCGATCCGGTTTCTATTATCTCTCCATCATCAAGTACTATAATTTTATCAGCATTTTTTAAAGTTGATATTCTGTGGGAAATAATAATACTGCTTTTTGAATTGCTTTCTAATTTCAATTGGTTTAAAATTCTCTTTTCCTTTGTGGCATCAATTGCCGAAAGGCAGTCATCAAAAATGTAAAGTGTAGGATTTTTGTAAAATGTTCTGGCAATTGCAAGCCTTTGTCTTTGTCCTCCAGAAAGCTGTACTCCTCTTTCTCCGATTATTGTATCCAGACCATATTTAAAATTATTTATTTCATCTAAAATATCTGCTTTTTTAGCGGATTCAATTATTTTTTGTTCGTCAATAGTATCGCTTGAAAACGCAATATTTTCTCTTATTGTTCCCGAGAATAAATAACCATCTTGCGGGATATATCCTATGGCAGTTCTTAAACTATTTAGGTTTAAATTTTTAATATTAGTAATCCCAAAGCTAATGCTGCCAGTTGAGGTGTCATATAATCGGCAAACTAGATTAGCAATAGTTGATTTTCCGCTTCCTGTTTTGCCGAAAACACCAAGTGTTTGCCCATCTTTTAGTGTAAAGTTCAGGTTTTTTAGGGCTTGAATATTAGTATCTGCATAGATTAAATTTACATTACTAAATACAATATCTCCCTTAATGGGCGTATGTTTTGTCTTGTTATTCTCAATATCTGAAGTAAGTATTAGAAAGTCATTTATTCTTTCTTGTGAAGCTGCTGATCTTTGTACTAATGATGTAATCCAGCCAATTGATGCTACAGGCCAAGCTAACATGTTTACATAAATTATAAACTCAGCAATATTTCCTGTGCTAATATTGCCTTTAAAGCTTTCTAGCCCTCCAATATAAACCGTTAGTACGCTACTTACTCCTATCATTGAAATTATCAAAGGAAAAAATAATGCTTCAATTTTTACAAGTTCTAATTGTCGCTTGGTGTAGCTTTTGCAGCTATTCATAAATAGCTCTAATGCATTACTTTCATTACTAAACGATTTAATGATTTTGATTCCTGAAAAAGTTTCTTGTGCAACATTAGTGATATCTGAGAGCTGTGCTTGCACTTTCTCACTTCTTTTATTCATAGTACTGCTTACAAAATAAACTGAAATAGCAAGTATCGGTAAAGGAAGAATTACATAAAATGTCAAAGTAGTACTTATGCTTAGCATTTTGCTAATAACTAGTAAAAACAAGATAGATATGTTGATAGCATACATAAGAGCAGGACCTAAGTACATGCGCACTCTACTTACATCTTCCGATATTCTGTTCATCAGATCACCTGTTTTATTTTTTTTATAAAAAGAGATGCTTAACGCTTGATATTGTTGATAGATTTCATTTTTTAAATCATATTCTATTTTCCTTGATATCACAATAATGGTCTGTCGCATACAATACATGAAAATTCCTTTGAGTATGGCGAACAAAACAATTAAGCTACCATATTTAATAAGTATGTCACTGGTGCTAGAAGTGTTTTCATTGTTCATGCTGAGAATTACAGCATCAAAGGCTTTTCTTACAAATTCAGCAGGGTATAATGCAAACAAGTTGGCTATGATAATAAAAACTGTACCTATTGCTAGTAACGTTCGGTATTTCCAAAAGAATTTATTGAGGTAAAATAAGTGTTTCATTAATTGTTGAGTTGCTTTATTTAAAAAGCCAAAAATAATAAGTAAATTCGCGTCCGATTTAAAAATTAGGAGAAATTAATTCTTAAAGTAGATTTATCTGATTAAATAATGTAATTTAATTCAAGAGAAAGAAATGGTATTATCAGAAACAAAAGTTAAAAATGAAGGATTGGTGATGACTGAAATGAGTTTAATGGGTCATGAGCAGGTTATATTCTGCAATGATAAGGCAACAGGATTAAAAGCAATTATTGCTATTCACGATACAACTTTAGGGCCAGCTCTTGGAGGAACACGTATGTGGGATTATGCTTGTGAAGAGGATGCAATTCAAGATGTATTGCGTTTATCTAGAGGGATGTCGTTTAAAGCTGCTATTTCTGGTTTGGAATTAGGAGGTGGTAAAGCAGTAATTATTGGAGATTCAAAAACTGAAAAAACAGAAGCGTTAATGCGTAAATTTGGTCAGTATGTCGACAGCTTGGGTGGTAAATATATTACTGCTGAGGATGTTGGAATGAACACTAAAGACATGAAATATGTACGTATGGAAACTAAGCATGTGACTGGTATCCCTGAAAGTATGGGGGGAAGTGGTGACCCTTCACCTGTTACCGCTTTTGGTGTGTTTATGGGTCTAAAGGCATCTGCAAAGTACAAATGGGGCAGTGATAATTTAGATGGTAAAATAGTGCTTGTACAAGGTGTTGGACATGTAGGGGAAAACCTAGTAAAACATTTAACGGATGATGGCGCAAAAGTAATCATTAATGATATTAATGAATCAAGATTGGTTGAGCTTGCTGAGCAGTATGGAGCTAAAATTGTAATGGGAGATGCTATTTATGATTTGGATATTGATATTTATGCTCCATGTGCTTTAGGTGCAACAGTTAATCCTGATTCTATAAGTAGATTAAAATGTGAAATAATAGCGGGTGCAGCTAATAATCAGTTAGCTGATGAAGTAAGAGATGGGCAATTGTGTACAGATAAAGGAATTGTTTATGCTCCTGATTTTTTAATTAATGCAGGGGGTTTAATTAATGTTTATTCTGAAATTAATGGATATGATAGAGAGCATGCTATCAACCAAACAAGAGCCATTTATGATACAACTTTAGAGATTTTAAAGAAGGCAGAATTAGAGAGTATAACAACTCATGCTGCTGCTTTAGAAATAGCCGAACAAAGAATTAATGATAGAAAAACGCGTAATTTAAGATGCTAAGTAGAAGACATATAAGGTTAAAAGTAATGCAATCGTTGTATTCTTATTTTACAACAAAGGAGGATAATATGCCAGTTGCTGAGCGTGCAATGCTTAAACACATTAATGAAGTTGTAGAACTTAATTTAGTGATTATTTCTTTATTAATTGAATTGGTAAAGCATGCTGACAATTTTTATGAAGAAGGTAAGAAAAAACACTTACCATCTGCTAATGATTTGAATCCTAATAGAAGATTTGTTGAAAATGATATTATTGCACTAATCCGTGAGGATAATTCTCTGATGCATAAGGTAAGTAGGGTTTCAGGTATTTGGTTGAAGAATGACCATGATGTTGTAAGGAAGTTATTCTCGGAATTATTTAAATCCGAATTGTATACTAAATATATTTCTTCTGAAGAAAAAGGAATTGATGTTGATCAAAGATTTATTGTAAATGCTTTAAATGAAATTATTCTTAACAATGAATTAGTACATCATATATTAGAAGAAAGAAGTATTTACTGGACTGATGACCTACCATTTGTTGCAGCTATTATCATGGGGCAGATTAAGTTAAATAAAATCATAAATCCTGTTTCAGTATTTAAAGATGATTCAGATGAAAAATTTGCATTAAAATTATTCCGTAATACAATAAATAATAATAAAGAATATGAGAATATAATTGTAAAATTTTCAAAAAATTGGGAATTAGATCGTATTGCAATTATGGATCAATTATTCTTAAAAATGTCTTTTGCTGAAATTTTTTCAATGGAAGATTTACCAGTAAAAGTTTCAATGAACGAATATATTGAAATTTCAAAATATTATGGTGCAGCAAAAAGCAAACTGTTTGTAAATGGTTTGTTGGACAATGTAGTAAAAACCTATACTAGAGAAGGGAAAATTAAAAAAATAGGGAGAGGATTAGTTTAAAAAAACCTTATTTTTGAAATCAAAAATTAAAATGAAGCAACTTATCTTATTATTAGTATCCTTAGCGTTAGTTTCTTGTAACTCATCATCAGATGAAAAGACAATAACTACCGACTTAGTGAATAGCCCACTTACAGCAAATAGCAATGCTGAAAAAGTATTGACACCTAACATTGAAATGCTCGAAACGAGTTACAATTTTGGTGAAATACAACAAGGTGAATCAGTTACACATGACTTTATTTTAAAAAATACTGGTGATGCCGACCTTATAATTTCAGCTGCAAAAGGAAGTTGTGGTTGTACAGTGCCTGAGTGGCCTAAAAATCCAATTGCAAAAGGGGAAGAGGCAGCAATTAAAGTTACTTTCAATAGTGCAGGCAGGTCAGGAAAACAAAATAAAACCGTTACTTTGGTGACGAATGCAATACCAAATACTAGAGTGATAACTATAAATGGGAATGTAATTTTTCCTCAAAATAAATAAATATGATATTATTACAATCAGCAGGAACGGGAACTTCATCATTAATTATGTTCGGTATGATATTTGCCGTAATGTATTTTTTTATGATTCGTCCCCAAATAAAAAAACAAAAGCAAGAGCGTGAATACCGTTCAGCATTAAAAATTGGAGATTCAGTAATTACTATTGGTGGTATTTATGGTAAAGTTACTGATGTAAAGGAAGATGCTGTTGTTGTTGAAGTGCATGGGGGTACAAAGTTAAAAATAGCTAAAACTTCAGTTTCAATGACTGGTGAATCTGGTATAGAGAAATAATAATGATTGAGCGCTTAAAAAACAGAATACGTAGTTTTTTTAAGTCAGCATCAAATAATAAAAGGCTAAGTACTTACGCTTTATTTCTTTTTATTTCTCTCTCGTTTTGGTTTTTAAGTATGTTGTC
>CATIQX010000224.1 GCA_949531795.1 Cryomorphaceae bacterium
ATGCATGTAGGGCATAAAATTATTGCATCTTATCTGACAGAATTTTCTGATTTGGAAAAAGTCTTATTTGTAGTATCTCCTCAAAATCCTTTGAAACAAAAAAGGACTTTGTTGGATCAAAATCATAGGCTTCAGATTATTAAAGCTGAGGTAGAAGAGAATCCTCAATTAGATGTTTCGGATGTAGAATTTAGTATGCCACAACCATCATATACTATTGATACTTTAGTGCGTTTGAAAGAAGAACATCCTGAGCATGAGTATGCTTTAATTATGGGAGCTGATAATTTGCAGAACTTCCATAAATGGAAAAACTTTGAGCAAATTCTGGAAGACTACTCTATATATGTGTACCCAAGGCATGGTTATGAGGTGGAGGGTTTGCATAGCAATATTCATTTGATTGAGGGTGTTCCGCAGATGGAAATATCAGCTTCTTTCATCAGAAATTCAATACAGCAAGGAAAAGATATTTCTTACTTAATGCCTGAGAAAGCATGGAAATATACAGATGAAATGAATTTTTATAAAAAATAAAGTGCGAATATTAGATTTAAAATATAATACTCTTATTTTTCTGTCTCTCATTTTAGTGATATCTTCTTGTGTTACTCCAAAAGAATTTATCGAGGAGCCATCTTTATTGAGATCGACCGATTTAGTTGTGAAAACTAATACTCTTAGTGGCTGGTGGGTATACGGTGAAGGCCAACATATTTTTAAAGATGAGCAGACACTTGAAGAATATGATTTAATTTTCCCAAATGAAAATATGGTGGAGCTAGTTGAATTATATCTATCAGTTTGTGAAATGGAATACTTTCCTATGGAATGCCAAATGACCGGCATTTTAATTGGTAGCACGCTCTCAGTTCAAGAGTTTGAAATATTGTATGTTCAGGGCTGTGGGGAGTAATCACTTCTTTACCCCATTATCTAATCTATTATCCTAACTTTGCAAAAAACAATTCCACAAAAGGAATTCCTCTATGAAATTTGAAGATCTAAATTTACACCCCACTTTACTAAAAGCGGTAAAAGACCAAAACTATATTAACCCAACTGCAATTCAAGCGCAAGCAATTCCTTTAATTCTTAAAGATAATGATGTTCTTGGAACAGCACAAACAGGTACAGGAAAAACAGCAGCTTTTGCCCTACCTATTTTGCATCATTTGATAAATGAAAAAACTAATAATAAAACAAAAATTAGGGCCTTGGTAGTTACTCCTACTAGGGAGCTTGCTATACAGATTGGTGAGAATTTTACGGATTATGCAAAGTACAATAATATAAAAAATACTGTAATTTTTGGTGGAGTAAAACAAGGCACACAAACCAATGCACTATCTAATGGTGTAGATGTATTGGTGGCAACTCCAGGTAGGTTGTTGGATTTAATGGGACAAGGGTTTATTTCTTTAAATGATATTGGTTACTTTGTTTTGGATGAAGCCGATAGAATGTTGGATATGGGGTTTATTAATGATATTAAAAAGCTATTAGAGAAATTACCTAAAAATCGTCAATCTTTATTTTTCTCGGCAACTATGCCAAATAGTATTTTAACACTTTCTAATACCATTTTGCGTAATCCAAAAAAGATTGCAGTTCATCAAGTTTCTACTACTGCAGAAACTATTCAGCAATCAATTTACTACACAAATAAAAGTGATAAAAAAGATTTGTTATTTCATATTCTTAAAAATAATGATATCAATCAGATTTTGGTATTTTCAAGAACAAAACATGGTGCTGATAGGATAGTTCGGAATTTACAAAAAAACAATATTGAAGCAGCTGCGATTCATGGTGATAAATCACAAAATCAAAGACAGAGGGCATTGCAATCTTTTAAAGATTATAATATAAGAGTATTGGTGGCTACTGATATTGCCGCAAGAGGAATTGATATTGATAAACTAAGTTATGTGCTTAATTATGACATTCCTAACGAGCCAGAAACTTATGTGCACAGAATTGGCAGATGTGGTAGAGCTGGAGAAAAAGGAGTTTCAATTTCAATTTGTGAGCCAGAAGAAAATGTTTATGCTAAGGATATTGAAAAGCTAATAAAGCAAAAAATTGCAGCTGTTCAACATCATCCTTTTCCTCAAACTGAAAAACCTATGAATGCTCAGCAGAAAAAGGAATCTGAAAAAGAAAAAAACAGAAAGAAACAAGAGTTTTTTGCTAACAGAAATAAAAACAGGAATTCTGGAAAAGCAAATCCTAGAAATAATAGGAGGTAGGTAATTAAGAGATAATTATAAATACTCCAAATATGACTGATAACATTAAGCCTGATAACTCTCAAGATAATAATCCATTACATGGCATAAGATTAATTGATGTACTTGAGTTCCTTGTTGAAAAATATGGATGGGAAGGACTTGGGTATAAAATAAACATCAATTGCTTTACTAATAACCCTTCAATTAATTCTAGTCTTAAGTTTTTAAGAAAAACGCAATGGGCTAGAGATAAAGTAGAGAAACTTTATTTGAATACGGTTAAGAATTAAGTTTAGTATAAATCAAGTTACACTTAGATTGGAAGCTGTTTATGGTTTTAAATAAATCTTTTGCGCGTTAGTTGATATTAACACACCTAAACCATTCTCAACATTTGTATATACCGGAATAACTTCACCTCCAAATATACTCAACTCTCCTTTTTCAGCATGATCTCCTAACGAATTATAATAGCTGTAAGTGTCATCACTAAAAGTAGCAAATTGAATAATAATAGTATCACAATCAGCATATTTAAGATCAGAAATCACATCTAACGTTATTGTTTTTTGTTGGCCATTAAATAAGGCATCAGTGAATATCACATTATTTCCTTGAAAAGTATAACCTTCAAAAGGAATATCGCTTGGGAATGAAGGGTCATTTGACATAAACCTAGTATCTCCACGGAAATTCCACTCCTCAATATCCCCATCCTCATTTTCCCACTCTTTTTTGCAAGAAGAAAATAATTTTAATCGGTAATAGTTTTGCTGATTTGTGTTGTCATCAAAGCTAAAAGTAAAACCTATTTTTTCTTCATTAGAAGTTGTGTCTATATCAATATTGTATAAAGTAATATCATTAGGAATATAGGTTTCTGCTGATATTGAAGCATAGCTAGAATGATTTACCTCTATTCTATAATTTACATTTTTTTCAGGAATATAATTACTTTTATAATAATACATGGCTAATGAATCAACATTACCATTATCAATGTAATTAACATAAACTAAGTTTGATAAATCAGGTAATAAAGGTATGCCTGGAAGCTCATTATTCTTGTAAAGTAAAACATTTGCATCATTAATAAATGTAGGCATTGAATTAGAAAAAGCCCCTACAGAATGAGAAATAACTACTTGAACATTAGTATCAGTATCTAATAAGCTATTTAAAACTAAAACTGGTTCGTGAGGAGGGATATCTAAATCAATTACTGTTTCCATATCACAAGAGATTATAAGCAAACTAAATAGTAGTATTGGAGATATAATATTTTTCATAATTAAAATTGTATTCGGTAAGAAATTGAAGGAATTATAGGGAAAAGTGAAACCTGCTTTGCCACCCTTTCATTATCCTCATAATCAAGATAAGCAAAGAAAGGATTTTTTCTATTGTATAGATTATATGCCCCTAATGACAGTGTGCTATCCCATTTTTTTCTTTTTTTATGCTTGTTAATGCCAAAGTCCAACCTGTGATATGCGGGTAATCGCGTTGAATTTCTATTACCATATGACTCAACAAAGTCAACAACTTGTTCATTCAAAGGGTTAACTTGAGGCATCCCAGTATAAACTCCTTGAGGGAAAGTAATCGCATTTCCTGTGCCATATACCCAAGTAGCTCCAACATCCCACTTATCATTAAACTTATGTGATATTACCAAAGAAAAATCATGCCTTCTGTCATATTTATATGAATACCACTCCCCAAAATTAATATTATCAAATCTTCTATCAGCCCAAGAAAGAGTGTAACCAACCCAACCAGTAGTTTTACCTTTCTTTTTTTGCAAAAAGATTTCTGCACCATAGGCCTTTCCCTCTCCACCTGTCTCTATAGCATTTTCCCAAGCTTCAGTGCTTTCCAAATTAGAGTACCCTGGCTTGTAAGTAATTAAATTACCCATAGTCTTATAATAACCTTCTAAGCTTAATTCATAAGCGCCTTGAAATAAGAGGGTACTAACACTTCCTGCCCATTGCTTAGATTTTTGAGACGGAACACTTTCAATAGCTGGTACCCAAATGTCACTTGGAAAACCAACTGAGGAATTGGATAATAAATGAATATTTTGTTCCATTTTAGCATATGATGCTTTTAACGACCAATTTTCATTCAGCAAA
>CATIQX010000225.1 GCA_949531795.1 Cryomorphaceae bacterium
TAGGAATATTCCTTACTATTATTTTAATTTATATTCTGGGTATTCTTGTCACTAATTTTTTAGGTCGTAAAATTTTTGATCTTGGTGAGAAAATTGTTAAAAAAGTTCCTATTGTAAATATTATATACACAACACTCAAACAAATAACAGATACCTTTACAAAAGGATCAACCGATGCGTTTGAAGGAGCTGTTTATATACAATATCCTAGAAAAGATTTATGGACCATGGCTTTTATTAGTGGTCAATCAAAAACAAAAGAAGGCACTCCATACTATCATTTGTTTGTTCCAACAACACCAAACCCAACATCCGGTTTCTTTCTTATGATTCCTCAAAAAGATGCAATACCCACGGGAATGTCAGTTGAAACAGGTTTGAAAACAATTATATCTGGAGGTTTACTCGCTCCTGATGAGAATCCACTTCCATAGATGTTAAAACTTTTGCCCTACCCCTAAATGTAAGGCTCCTGAATTCCACTTATTATTCCTCCCCCCCCATCCATAATCCAAACGTAAAACATGTACAATTGGGAATGGAATTCTAATGCCGAATCCTGAGCCATAAATTGGCAACTGGTCTTCAAGTTCTTTCATACTTAAGGCTGTTAATCCAATATCACTAAAAAGAACGAAGACTAATCCAAATTCTACTCCTATTGATGTTATATACTTTGGTATTATTTCACTTCTAATTTCTAGGGAAGAATAGAATAATTCATGCCCAAATCTAAAATTTTGAGACTCACCATAATATAAGGTAGAATCAGGTATTCTCCATCCACGTACTGTAGAAGCTCCTCCAAGGTAGTCTAGCCATACTTCTTCTATTTTACCCCATTTGTAATTAAAAGATGTATTCAAAGCAATTATTGTTTTTTTATCAAAACTTTTCAAACTATGATAAATCGAGTAAGATTGATTCCATTGGTTAAGCCAAAATCTTTTAGAATCAATACCCACACTTTTTTTAAAAGATTGGGATAATAGGATTCCTTTACTCGGATTCCAATAAAGGTCTCGAGAATCATATTTTAATAAAACTCTAGGAGTCAAATAGTGAAAAGATTTTTTTTCAATACTATTTAAAAAAGTTTTCTTTTCTAATTCAATACTAAAAGCTGTTTTTAAACTTTCTCCAAACCATTTCCCAAAGTTTAGATTAAAACTATTAACTTCAAGATTTTTATTTAAAAATAAATGCTTAAACAAAGTTCTTCCAAATTGAATATCCATTGACACGTGATTTCCAAAGATCCAAGGATCATTAAACTGTAGTCCATAAGTATCTTTTCCACCAAGACTACCACCTAGTATTAAAGATTGGTTTCGTCCTTTATAATTATTTAAAACCCAAAATCCAGTAAGTGACCAACCCGTATCTTCTTCATATGTGGGCAAAGCAATTGGAGGTATTCGCTGAAAAGATTCAGTAAGAAAGTATGTCAGAACAGAAGAGCCATCCTCCAATGGAATCGCTTTCCAAGTGACTTGACTGAAAAGGCCTAAATTATCTATTCTATTCCTGTCATCATTTGCAATAGTACTATCTAAAGAAACACCAATAGGATGTTTAATTTCTCTTTCGACTATATAATCTAACGTCTTTTTATTACCAGTAAATTCAATCGTATTTATTTTAGGGTTATAACTTTCAGAAGAAAGATTCGTAAATAAAAGAATTAGAAATAAAAAAAGGCCTTGATGAGGCCTTTTTAAAAAAACACTTACAATCACTGGCTAGATATCAATTCCTTGAACCATTAATCGTTTTTTATACTCAATACCTTGTTTTGAGTAAGTGTCATCAATAGCTTTTTCAAGCTTATCAGTCACTTTCAAACTCTTTGTTTCTACTTTTATATTTCTTTCATCTAACTCTCTGACTTTATATGTAGAGTTAACATCTTCATAAATATGCCAAACACCATCAAATTCTTTTGGACTTCCATATTCCATAAGAACTTTATGTTTAATAATGTCTGATGCTGCTAGTTGAGGAAATCCTGTATCTTTTAATTTTACTTTTTTAGTTATGCCTTCTAGTATAAAATGTGAATCATTATTATTTGTTGTACTGTAAATAAAATCAACATTTACAAATTCTAACATAATTAATTCATGTGTTAGTCTTGAAGTATATTGAAATTCTACAGAGGCTCTCTTAATTGGTAGAACAAATCCTTCTCGAGTTGTTCTATTATCATCATGATATATTACTTCAACTGTTGTATCTGGTATTATTGATAAAACAGCTGGAAGATTAGATTCCCATGGAGCTAAAAGCTCATCCCTAAAAACCCAACCGTTAGGTATTCTTTTGACTGGGATTACCGATTCAATATTTTTTCTAGTTGTGACTTCAGTTTTTAGAAAATCATTAACAATAACTTCTCTGTTGTTTTTAGAGTTGTTATCATTCTTTTCTTCTTTTTCAGATGATTTTCTAGATCCAAACAACTGTAACTCATCTGCCTGCAGTGGCATTAGAAAAAACAAAATTAAACTAGATGTGACTAAATTTTTCATAATTTATTATTTTATAGTAAATCCAACCTTGGATATTTAAAAGTAATTAGCTTCGTAATTTACTGTAATTAATACAATGGAACATTATAAAAAAGGCTCTCCAAAAGGAGAGCCTTTTTTAGATAATAGTAACCCTAACTATTTCCGTCCCCTTGCCATTGGAGATCTAGAAACATTTCCATCTTTATCAATAAAGTATAGATACCCAGATTCACGTGTAACATCTGCATCTGCAACTTTTTCTGCGTTACCTCCACCTTTGCCTGCGCGCGCCATTTGAGAGCGCCAAACATTGCCATCTTTTCCAAGATAATATAAGTAACCTTTGTCTTTTGATACCCCTGTCTTTGCTACTACTTCAGCCATAAAATACCTCCATTCTTGTGTTAAATTGGTTCTTTGGTAGTGGAGAGAAGGAAAAAACCTTAATTCTCTCATTTCTAATTGTACAACATATCTGGACATTCTGTCAAGTTTTTTTTCTTAACCTCCTGAAAAGTAGAAAACTATCAATTTTCAACAGATTCAAATTAGCTTTTAATAGTTTCTCATATCATCATGCGACTTCACATTTTAACTGCTTATTTTTTTATATTCATACTTAATCTGCTATAATTACATCATAATACATTTAGTCTTTAATTTGCTATAATAACATGATTATTAAACAAAAAGCAAAGGACCTA
>CATIQX010000226.1 GCA_949531795.1 Cryomorphaceae bacterium
AGGTGGGCAATTTCTTATAAGTTTAAAGCAGAACAAGCAGTAACTATTTTAGAAGAAATTACTTACCAAGTAGGGCGTACTGGAGCAATTACTCCAGTGGCTAATTTAACTCCCGTACAGCTAGCGGGAACTACTGTAAAGCGAGCTTCATTACATAATGCTGATCAAATTCAGAAACTAGATATTCGAGAAGGTGATAAAGTGTTTGTAGAAAAGGGAGGAGAGATTATTCCAAAGGTAGTAGGTGTAGATTTAACGGATAGAGATTTATTTTCTCAACCAACTAATTATATTTCATATTGTCCTTCTTGTAATACTGAATTAGTGCGTAAAGAGGGAGATGTAAAGCATTATTGTCCAAATTCCGAGAGTTGCTCACCACAGATAAAAGGAAGATTTGAGCATTTTATAAGCCGTAAAGCCATGAATATTGATGGGTTAGGAGGAGAGACTATTGAGCTTTTAATTCAAGAAGGATTAATTTCTGAAATTTCTGATTTATACCTTTTAGGAAAGGAAGATGTGTTGCCTTTAGAAAGAATTGCAGAGAAATCAGCTGCAAATTTAATACTAGGATTAGAAGCTTCAAAAAATATTCCTTTTGAAAGAGTGTTGTTTGGGCTTGGAATAAGGTATGTTGGGGAAACAGTCGCAAAAGTTTTAGTAAAACACTTTAAAACAATCGATAGGATAATTATTGCAGATATGGAAACTATGATTTCAGTAGATGAAATTGGAGATAAGATTGCAGAGAGTATAATTTTCTATTTTTCACAGCAAAAAAATATTGATTTAATAATTGCTCTTAAAAATTCAGGCTTACAGTTTGTTTCTAAAATTGAAGATACTTCAAAATCTGATCTCTTGAAAGGAATGAAGATTGTAGTTTCCGGTGTATTTAATAAATATAATAGAAGTGAGTTAAAAAGAATGATTGAGGAACACGGAGGTAAAAATGTAGGATCTATTTCAAAAAGTACTACTTTTGTTTTAGCTGGAGAAAATATGGGGCCTAGTAAAAAAGAGAAAGCAGAAACCTTAGGTGTAAATATGGTAAATGAAGATGAATTTTTAGCAAAAATTAGTTAATGCAATTTATAGAAAATACAAAGAAAAAAATTGGGAAATGGGTTTTTCAAAAGGAGTTAAAAACTAATAAGCGCTCAAAAGAGGTTTGTAATTTGGGTGATGCTAAGTCTGTTGGAATTATGTATGATGCTACAACAGAGGAGCAAATTAAGCAGGTAAAACCTTTTGTTGATTACTTTTCTAATTTAAAGAAGGATGTCAAAGCATTGGGTTTTGTAAATTCTAAGGAGTTATCCTACTGTCATATTCCTAAGTTACAATATGATTTTTTTTACCAGAAAGATCTTAATTGGTATTATAAGCCACATAACTACATTATTGAAAATTTCATAAAAAAGGAATATGATATTTTGATTAATTTATGTGATGGGAGTTGCATTCCTATTAAATATCTGGTTGCAAGTTCTTTAGCACATTTTAAGATTGGACAACATGAAGAAGGATATGAAATATATGATTTGATGATTGCATTAAAAGAAGATAAAAGTAAGGATAAACTCATGCATGAAATAAAGCATTATATCAATTTAATAAATAAGTAAAATGGATAAAATTAAAGGAACAGGAGTGGCACTTATCACACCTTTTAATGAAGATTTGAGTATAGATTATGAAGGTCTTGAAAAGCTAATTAATTATCAAATTGATGGTGGGATTGATTATTTAGTTTTGATGGGAACCACTGGAGAAAGTGCAGTTTTATCAAAACAAGAAAAGCAAGCAGTAATTGATTTTTGTATTAAGATTAATGACAGTATTTTACCAATAGTTCTTGGAATTGGAGGTAACAATACTTTAGCCTTAGTAGAGGAAATTAAGAATACTAATTTTTCGGGTATTGATGCTATACTTTCTGTTTCACCCTGTTATAATAAACCTACTCAAGAAGGTATTTATCTCCATTACAAAATGCTTGCAGAGGCTTGTTCTTTACCTATTATACTATATAATGTACCTGGGCGTACTTCAAGTAATATGATGGCTGATACTACTTTACGTTTGGCAAATGAATTTGAAAATATTGTTGCAGTAAAAGAAGCCTCTGGAGATATGGATCAAATTATGAAAATTATTAAAAATAAAAATAGTGATTTTGTAGTACTATCTGGAGATGATGGGCTTACTTTGCCCATGATTTATATGGGAGCAGAGGGTGTTATTTCAGTAATTGGTCAGTCGCATCCTAAGAATTATTCTGATATGGTTTCTTTTGGACTATCAGGAAATAACAACATTGCTAATCAATTGCACTTTAAGTTGTATGATTTTTATGAACCTCTTTATGCTGAGGGAAATCCAACAGGAGTAAAAGCTTGTTTGGAATTATTAGAAATTTGTAAGTCCTTTGTTCGTCCTCCTCTTATTCAAGCAAGTGATGCAATAAAAAATGAAATTAAAAGTTTATTAAAGAAATGAAAAATCTAATACTAACAATTATGGCAATATTCTCTTTTTCTAATATTGATGCACAAGAATCAATTTATGATTTAGCAATCAATGACATTAGTGGTAATCTTATTGATTTAAACGAATTTAAGGGAAAACATATTTTATTCGTTAATGTAGCTTCAGAATGTGGGTTTACTTCACAATATGCTGGCTTAGAAGAGCTTCATCAGCAGTATAAAAATGATTTAATTGTGATTGGTTTGCCTTGTAATCAGTTTGGAGGACAGGAGCCAGGAGCAGAAAAAGAGATTCAGCAGTTTTGTACTAAAAACTTTGGAGTAAGCTTTTTAATGACCGAAAAAATTGATGTGAAAGGAAAAATGAAACATCCAATTTATAACTGGCTGACAAACAAAAATGTAAATGGAAAATCTAGCTCTTCAGTAAAATGGAATTTTCAGAAATATATTGTTGATGGTAAAGGAGATTTTGTAAACTACTTTTTCTCAACAACTAAGCCAATGAGCCCAAAAATCACTTCATTACTAAAGCAATAAACTTAAATTATTTCACTTTACTAGATATAAAAATAATTTAGGATTATCCAATTATACCATTTATCTTTACCCCATTAAAATTATGATGAAAAAAATAACATCTATATTGTTGCTTGCTTTAGTGTTTAATTCTTGCGGTGAATATCAGAAAGTATTAAAAAGTGATGATTACAATTACAAGTACATTAAAGCTGTTGCTTATTATGAAGCAGAAGATTTTAATAGAGCGATGCCTTTATTTAATGAATTATCTACTGTATTAAGGGGTACTGCAAAAATGCAGGAAGTAAGTTATTATTTTGCTTATTGTCATTATTCTTCTAGTGATAATTTAATGGCAGCTTATTTGTTTAAGAATTACACTCAAAATTACCCTAATGGTAAGCATACTGAAGAATGTGCTTATATGTCAGCATATTGTTATTACCTTGAAGCTCCTGATCATTCACTTGATGCAACTAATAATTATAAGGCTATAAATGAATTGCAAACTTTTGTTGATAGGTTTCCCTTAAGTGATAGAGTTGAAAAATGTAATGAATTATTGGATGAGTTAAGAACTGTCTTGTCTAAAAAAGCATTTGAAAATGCTAAACAATATTTTACAACAGAAAATTATAAATCGGCAATTATTGCTTTGGAAAATGTATTAATTGATTTCCCATCTTACTCAAATAGAGAAGAAGTGTATTTTTTAATTGTAAAATCCTCCTATTTACTAGCTATTAATAGTATTAGTACTAAAGTTATTTCTAGGCTAAAATCCACTTTAGATGCTTATTCTCAATTTAAGGATAATTACCCAAATAGTGATCTTATAAAAGATTTAGAAAACACTTACAATAAAACAAATCAAACTTTAACTGAATTAAAAGAAAAAAAAGATGAAATTTAAAAACACAGGTGCACAAAGATCTACAATTACAAGAGATGTAAATGATTTTGTCGAAAAAACTGATAATATTTTCAAAGCTGTTTCGGTGATGGCGAAAAGGTCAGCTCAAGTTAATGAGAAAATGAAAGCAGAATTAATGCTAAAATTAGAAGAGTTTGCATTAACGCAAGAACAATTGGATGAGGTTTTTGAAAACCAAGAACAAATTGCAGTTTCAAAATTTTATGAAAGCTTACCAAAACCTTGGGCAATTGCAATGAAAGAGTTGTTGAATAATGAAATCTATATGCGTGATTCTGACTCAGAAGAAAGTATAGGGGATTCAAATAATAATGCTTAAGGGTAAGAAAGTATTATTAGGTGTCACTGCTAGTATTGCAGCTTATAAAATAGCTGAATTAGTACGTCTATTCAAAAAAGAAGGAGCTTCAGTTCGAATTATTCAAACTGAGGCTTCTTTAGATTTTGTAGCTTCATTAACCTTAGCTACTTTATCTGATAACCCTGTATTAATCAAAATGGTTGATCCTGATAGTGGTGAGTGGAGTAATCATGTTGAGCTAGGATTGTGGGCTGATATTATGGTAATTGCTCCTTTGTCTGCTAACACTCTGGCTAAGATGAAAAGTGGAGAATGTGATAATTTGCTTTTAGCTACTTATTTATCTGCTAAATGTCCCGTTTATTTTGCCCCAGCTATGGATTTGGATATGTACAAACATCCTTCAACAAAGATAAATATTAGTACCTTACAAGAATATGGAAATATTCTTATTCCTTCAGGAATTGGAGAGCTTGCTAGTGGTTTGGTGGGTGAAGGGAGGATGGCTGAGCCATCCGAAATAATTAGCAGTATTATTAAAGATCTAAATAAAGATTTGCCTTTAACTAATAAAAAAGTATTAATTACTGCAGGTCCAACTCATGAGTCTATTGATCCTGTTCGCTTTATAGCTAACAGATCATCAGGTAAAATGGGTATTGCACTAGCAATTGAGGCTGCAAATAATGGAGCGTTAGTTAATTTGATTTTAGGCCCTACACACTTGGAATGTAAACATGCTAATATTTCAGTTTACAAAGTAACTACTTCTTCTCAAATGCATGAAAGAGTAAATGCTCATTTTTCAGAAACTGATATTGGTATTTTTGCTGCTGCCGTTTCTGATTATAAGCCAGATTTTATAGCTGAAAATAAGATCAAAAAATCTAGTAGTAATTTAAATATATCTCTTGAAAAAACAGTTGATATTCTTTCAGAAATGGGAAATAAGAAAAATGAAAAGCAATTTATTGTTGGTTTTGCATTAGAAACAAATAATGAAGTTGAAAATGCAAAGCATAAGTTAAAAAGAAAAAATTTAGATATGATTGTGTTAAATTCTTTAAAGAATAAAGGAGCAGGTTTTCAGCATAATACTAATAAAATATCTATTATTGACAAAGACAATAACATCAGTAATTTCGATTTAAAAGATAAAAGCGAAGTTGCAAAAGATATTATTGTTAAAATAATTGAATTAAGTGAATAAGAAACTAGTTTTATATATATTGTTTTGTGTGCTTTCTATGGATACAAGTGCACAAGAATTATTGTGTAACGTTAGAGTTAACTCAAGTCAAGTGCAAACTAGCGATAGAAAGGTTTTTCAAACTATGCAAACTGAGATTTATGAATTCATTAATAATAAAAAATGGTCGACTACTAATATTCAAAATGAGGAGCGAATTGAATGCACTATTATGATTAATATTAGTAAAAAGATTTCTAATGATGAGTTTGAGGCTTCAATACAAATACAAAGCACAAGACCTATTTATGGCACATCTTATAAATCTACTTTATTTAACTATTTAGATAATGATTTTAGGTTTAAATATTTAGAATATCAGTCTTTAGAATTTTCAGAGTCTACTCACATGTCTAATCTTACATCAGTTTTAGCTTTTTATGTGAACATAGTATTAGGCTTAGATTTTGCTTCTTTTTCTGAAGAAGGTGGTAACGAGTATTTTAATATGGCTCAGAAAATAGTAAGTAATGCTCAAAATGTTCCTGAGAAAGGATGGAAAGCATTTGAAAGTGATAAAAATAGATATTGGTTAGTAAATAATTTAATGGATCAAAGGTATTCAGATTTTCATACTTGTATGTATCATTATCATAGATCGGGAATGGATAAACTAGCTGAAGAGCCAGATGATGCTCGCTTTGAAATTACTGAAGCATTAGAGAGTTTAAAAAGTATTTATCGTGAAAATGCTTCTGCATTTATTCTAAAACTATTTTTTGATGCTAAATCGGATGAAATTATTAAGATATATTCTGAAGCTTTCCCTAATGAAAAAGCAAGGATTGTTAAAACATTAATTGAGATCGATCCTTCTCATTCTACAAAGTATGAGGCGATTACCAATTCATCACAAGGCGGTAGATGATAAAAAGTCTACACATTCAGAATTATGCTTTACTAAAAGACGTATTTATTGATTTCACTGATGGATTTACTGTAATTTCAGGAGAAACAGGGTCGGGAAAATCAATTATGTTAGATGCTTTATCACTACTTTTAGGGAAAAGAGTAGAGCGCTTTACGGCAGATGAAAATCGATCCAAAAGCACTATTGAGGCAATATTCATTATTGACAGCTCTAAAGAGCAATTCTTTATAGATAATGATTTAGATTTTGAAAAAGAAACTGTAGTTAGACGTGAGATAAATTCAGTTGGAAAAAGTAGAGCTTTTATTAATGATACTCCTGTTTTATTGCAAGTCTTAACTGCTTTTGGAAAGCAGATTATAGAAATTCACTCTCAACATCAGTCCGTATTATTAAAAGATGAACAGGCTCAGTTTTTATTAATTGATCAGTTAGCCAAATCAGAAAATGAACTATTTAAATATCAGCAAAAGCTAAAGCAATATACTGCTTTAGTTTCAGAATTAAATATCATTAAAAAATCAGGTAGTCTTTCCTCATCAGAGCTGGAGTTTTTACAATTTCAGTTTGAGGAATTAAATAATGCAAACTTAATAGAAAATGAAAAAGAAGATATAGAAAACAACATTTCATTATTGGAGAATGTTGATGGAATCTCAAATGCTATTGCAGATGGGGAGCATTATTTGAATAATGATGATGGAATTCTTACCTCTTTAAGCGTTGTTAAAAGAAAGTTTATTGAGTTTGATGCTTTTGGTGATCTGTCAACAAGATTGGATGCTGTGTTAATAGAATTGAATGATATAAATACAGAATTATCTGAAATAAATAGTAAGTTAAATGCTGATCCTGAGCAATTATTGAAATTAAATAATCGTTTAGATATATTAAATAATTTATTGCTAAAACACAGAAAAAAATTTATTGAAGAGTTAATAGATTTAAAGAATGAAATTGAGAAAAAAATTCTCCTTTCATCCTCATTTGAAATGCAAGTTATAGAAAAACAAAAAGAAATAGAAAAACAGATTATAGTTTTAAAAGCTGTCGCTGAAGTTTTAAACTTAAAGAGAACCAAGGTTTTGCCAAAAATAAAACTTTTGCTAGAGAAGCATTTACAACAATTAGGGATGCCACACGCTAATTTTAAAGTAGTACTAACTAAAACTGATCAGTTTTATCAAAATGGAAATACAACTATTTCCTTTTTATTTTCGGCTAATAAAGGAAGTGCTTTACAAGAGGTTGCTAAAGTAGCTTCAGGTGGTGAGCTTTCAAGGTTAATGTTGGCTATAAAGTATATAGCAGCTCAGTTTTCAAAAGTAAATATCCTTGTTTTTGATGAGATTGATACTGGTGTAAGTGGTGAGATTGCAAGTTTAATGGGGGAGATGATGCTTAATATTAGTAAAGATAATCAGCTAATTTCAATTTCTCATTTACCTCAAATTGCCTCCAAAGCAAATAGTCACTTTAAGGTAGTGAAAAGAGTTGTCAGTGGTAATACTGTTTCTGATGTTATTATTTTAAACCAGCAACAAAGAGTTGAAGAGATAGCTAAATTATTAAGTGGTAAAAAATTAACAAAAGCAGCATTTGATAATGCTGAAGAGTTATTAAATCAATAAGTTTATATTTGCAAAATAAATTAAATAAAATGGCAAACAATATTTTAAAAGGAAAGAGAGGGATTATTTTTGGTGCACTAGATAGTAAGTCTATAGCTTGGAAAGTTGCAGAACATGCGCATGCTGAGGGTGCTAAATTTGTACTTACGAATGCACCTATCGCATTACGTATGGGCACAATTAGTGAATTAGCGGAACAAACAAACTCTAAGGTTATTCCAGCAGATGCAACTTCTATGGAGGATTTAAAAGCTCTATATGAAGGAGCAATGGAGGAGTTAGGAGGTAAGATTGATTTTGTGCTTCATTCTATTGGGATGTCTGTAAATGTCCGTAAGGGAAAGGCTTACTATGAACAAAATCATGACTGGACTATGAAGGGTTATGATGTTTCAGCATTGTCTTTTCATAAAACTATGCAAGCTGCTTGGGAACTTGATGCTTTGAGTGAATGGGGATCAGTTGTAGGGCTTTCTTATATTGCAGCACAAAGAGTTTTTCATACTTATAACGATATGGCAGACAACAAGGCTATGTTAGAGTCTATTGCAAGAAGTTTTGGTTATCATTATGGAATAAGAAGAAATGTGAGGGTAAATACAATATCCCAATCACCTACTGAAACTACAGCGGGTAGTGGAGTGGCTGGTTTTGATGGCTTTTATAGGTTTGCAAATGATCTTTCTCCTTTAGGGAATGCAACATCTGACGAATGTGCTGATTATTGCATATCTATGTTTTCTGATTATACTAGAAAAGTAACCATGCAAAACTTATTTCATGATGGAGGATTCTCGTTTACTGGAATGAGTGAAACAGCAATGGCTACTTATCTCAAAGTAATGGAAGATGAAAAGAAAGCTTCTGATAAAAAATAATTATAATTAATCACAA
>CATIQX010000227.1 GCA_949531795.1 Cryomorphaceae bacterium
ACAATACTAGGAAACACCAATATTCCCTTTGCCTGAGCTGAAAGCTCTTTTGCTTCAGGGGATGTTTTATATAACTCATCAAGAGCAGCTTTTATTTCTGCGTCAATTTCAGCTTTAGACGCACTAAAACCCGCCTGAGAAAAAATTAATAAAAAAGCAGCAAAAAGAGGAATTAGTTTATTCATGATATTAAGTCTCATTAAGTAATTGATATTTATGAAATAATACACTACAAATTTAAAAAA
Organism: Cryomorphaceae bacterium; assembly: GCA_949531795.1. Lineage (GTDB taxonomy): Bacteria > Bacteroidota > Bacteroidia > Flavobacteriales > BACL11 > UWMA-0277. Next base: position 246 of record CATIQX010000227.1, read on the forward strand.
TATTCATGTTTAAATAAGATTTATTGGTATAGTTCCTCTAATGAATATTAAACAAATTGTTAATTTGCTAATGGGACTAGACATTATAATTCTAAGTACAGTTGGGTTTTTTCTAGCCATCGGATTTTTATTTCTAGTAACTGCAATTTATTCCTTAATATATGACAAAGCATTCCGTAAGAAATATCTGTTAAGGCTAGGCACAATATCCTTTATCTTTATAAGTAGTGTTGTTGGTGTCTTATATCTATCCATAAAGTATGGAGCTTTAATTTTATAAGGCTTTTTTTGTCATAGTTTTTTGATAATCTTGCCGTTCATGTAAATAACCTCAGACTTGATCGCACCATCCTTCTTCCAGGTTATTTCCTTACCGTTTTTCTTACCATCAATAAATTTCACATTCTTTTTCATCTGACCGTTCTCATACCATTGTTGCCAAAGGCCGTCATATTTTCCCTTAGTGTAATTTACTTCAACCTTTTTCCCACCACTTGGGTACCACTGCAGCCATAGTCCTTCTTCATAGTCATCTACAAAGAAACTTTCCATCATTTTATTACCGTTTTCGTACCAAAAAATTTCCTTGCCATTTTTTTTCCCACCCTTGTATGTTACTTCGAATTTAGATTTACCATTATCAAAGTATTCTTTTTGCGTATTGGTTTTGTGATCATCAGCAATAACCATAAAGGAAAGACAAAGACCTATCAATGTAACTAAATATTTCATAATTTTCCCTGTGTTTATTTAAAAATAAGATCTAATTGGCAATTTTGAATCATCAAAAGTTTCTAAATTTAATTTGGCTTTTTTGATAGGTACGTAGAGAAAGGGGATAAAAAAGGAATATTAATATATCATAAATTACTTAAATAATAATACTTAAAGTATTAATATATATAAGATTATTATAAATATATCCTAATCAATGCTTAGTTGATCAGGTAGCGGCTCTAGCATACAAACACCCGTGTATTCATAGGGCTTTTGCCACCTACTAATAATTTCAATTTGACCTGTTTTCCGATCTATAAAGAAAGAAAAGCCTGTAGATCCATCTGTATCTAACTCTTTTAAACTCACAGAGTTCTTATCAACGTTTAAAAAATGATTCCCGTGAAGATTATGAATAAGGGTGCTACCTGATATTTTAATTTTTTCGGTGGCAGGCTCTTTTAAACAAGGAGAACCATCCTCACAAAATAATATCACCTCCCCCTCACATACAAGATCCACACTTAAAGGTTCTGCATAAATAATGCTTGGGATAAGCAATAAAAAGAATAATTTTTTCATATTTGAGAGTTCTTAATGAAGGTGTTAACATTCTAAGCTTAACATCGATCATATAAAAATAAAGGATAAAGTAGATGAAATTCAGATTTGTACTATTAACAATACTAGCTTCATTTTCATCGATAACATACGCGGCTGAATTCAAATCACTGCAAGCGTGTGTTGATAATATTGAAAAGGATTATCCAGGACAAATCATGTCTATGGAAGTTGAGTCAGAGAACGGTATCATAAGCTACGAATTCGATATTGATACCAACGTCAACGGGACTGATTTTTTCATTGAAATTGAATGCGATGCCACAACCAATAAATTGAGTAATTTTCAGCTTGAAACCAATTTAGAAGACAAGCATTTTCAAGCTAAGGCTAAAATATCTGTTACAGAAGCAGAGAAAGCAGCTATTGACAAATATAGTGGCGTGATAGTCTCAAGAGAATATGGCTTTGTAAGTGGAAAACCTTTTTATTCTTTCGACATTTACCATCAAGGTAAGAATATGCAGACTGAAATTACAGTTGATGCTGAAAGTGGAGCAATCATTGGTATAGAAAAAGAGCTATATCAAATTGGTCCTAATAGAACCCTTTAAAAAGGAAAAATAAAATAATGAATAAAATTAATTTACTGTTACTCGCATTAATGAGTCTGTTTTTAGTTGGATGTGGCTCACAGACAATGACAGGTGATTCCTACTCTGGAAACCAGGCAAGAAAAGCGCAGACTTTGAAAACGGGTCAAATTGAAAGTGTAAAAAGCGTAGAGATTAAAAGCCAGAGCGGAGGAGTCGGTGCACTCGCAGGTGGAGCAATTGGTGGTATTGCTGCTTCTAATATCGGTGGTGGTAAAATGTCTTTAGTTTCTGCTATTGTTGGCGCGGTGGCTGGCGGCATTATTGGTGATAAAATTGAAAAAAATGTTAACAC